>CAYUSG010000065.1:16718-19654 GCA_964447355.1 uncultured Paenibacillaceae bacterium | reverse complement strand
CATTATTATATACCATAGCAAACGCTGAGAAGTCAAATCTAAGGCGAACAACTATTCTATTCATCCCTAACCCAATATGCTATAATGTATCTGTTCGTTTAAGGGAGGAACCATAATGTCCAGATCTACTACAAAGAAAACTAATAAGTCGAAACAAATCGTACACAAGTCATTATTCATTACGCTTACTACGTTGAAATGGCTGCTTATTATCGGAATCATTGGAGGATTGTTCGCTGGCGGTGTCGTTTTTGGATACGTAACGTCGCTCGTTAAAGATGAGCCTGTCCGCAGTGAGAGCCTTATTCACACTGAAATGAACCAAAACGATATAACCGGCTTCGTGTATTTTAAAGATGATACGGTTGTAGGACAATTGCGTTCTGAAGTTGACCGTCGATTAGTCAAAACACACGAAATTCCAGATTTTCTCAAGGATGCGTTTGTTGCGCTAGAGGATCGAAAATTTGAAGAACATAATGGTATCGTGATCGCCTCAATCCTGCGCGCAGCTAAACAAAAGTTTCTTAAGGAAGAAATTCAAACCGGAGGCAGCACGATTACCCAGCAGTTAGCCAGAAGGGTGTTTCTTAGCTTAGACCGCACAGACAGTCGTAAATTCAAAGAAATTTTATTAGCTTTAAGGCTTGAGCGGTATATGTCTAAAGATGAAATTTTCACAGCTTACTTGAATAAAATACCATTCGGAAATGGCTCAACAGGTTATAATGTATACGGTATTAAAGCAGCAGCTAAAGGTATTTTCGGAATTGAGGATCTTAATAAGCTGCATATTGCGCAAGCAGCCTACTTAGCAGGATTACCTCAAATGCCATCGACCTATTCTGCCTTTACAAGTAAAGGTGAATTTGATCCTGAAGGCTTCAAAGAAGCTATGGAGCGTCAAAGTCTGGTGCTCCGCAAAATGCTGGAAGAAGGCAAAATCACGCAAAGTGAATATGAGAATGCCGTTCAATTCGATATGAAGGCTTCACTTGCAGAGCCAGCTCAAAAGGCATATACTACATATCCTTATTTGATGTTGGAAATAGAAAGACGCGCAGCCGAAATCCTATTAATGGTCCAAAATCCTGAATTAACGCTCGAGGATATTCGTGAAGCTGATGACCCAGAACTCATTAATGGTGCTAAACAGCATTTACTGCGCGGCGGATACAAAATCTACACAACCATCGACAAGCAAATCTACGATACAATGCAAGAAATTAAAAATAACCCTGAACATTTTAGCCCAGACCATAAGGAACACGGTATGGAACAAGTCGGCGCGATGATGATTGATAACCAATCCGGCGCGATACTAGGTATGATAGAGGGTCGTGATTTTTACGTTGAGCAATTAAACCATGCTACTCAGATGGTTAGACAGCCGGGATCTACGATGAAGCCTATAGCTGCCTTCCTGCCTGCATTGGAGCAAGGCTTGATTCAACCTGCTAGTATTATTGACGATGTTCCTATGATTCTTAAAGACGGATCGAAAGGTTATCATCTGCCGATGAATTGGAATAATCAATTCCACGGTTTGATCACTGCCAGACAAGCGTTGAATCAATCTTATAATATTCCCGCACTTAAGATATTCAATGATATGATTGGAATTGAAGCTGCATGGGAATTTACGAAGAAGCTCGGCATTACAACCCTTACTGAAGCAGATAATCATGCACGGACAGGTGTCATCGGGGGATTAAGTTACGGCGTAACCGTTGAGGAACTCACGAATGCTTATGCGACCATTGCCAATCATGGCGTTCTGAATGACGCTTACATGATACGAAAAATTGAAGATTCTGAAGGTCGAGTCATCTATGAACATGTACAGGAACCTCTATCCGTCTTCTCCGAGCAAACGGCATATCTAATGACAGATATGTTGAAAACAGTCGTAACTCAAGGAACCGCGTATAGCGCACTAAAAGAGCATTTTAAATACTTTGGCAAAATGCCTGTCGCAGGTAAAACAGGCTCCACTCAAATCGATGATAACGCATGGTATATGGGGTATTCACCTGAAGTTACAGTAGGCGTCTGGGTTGGTTATGATCAGCCTGCTACCTTGTCTACAGCAGGGAAAAAACGAGCCATGTATATATGGTCTCATATTATGAATGAAACGATTGATAGGATGCCCGAGATGTTCAGCATGGAAGCATTTGCTAAACCTGATAATATCATTACAATGACCGTGTCCGATGTATCTGGTAAACTGCCGAGCAAATTGACACGTGAGACAAATCATTTGGTTACAGATATTTTCAACAAAGCATTTATTCCAACTCAGGAAGACGATTCGCTTGTGAAGATGACGGCGGTACAATACAAAAACCGTAATTTTATTGCTAAAGATTCAACTCCTGCTGATTTTCTCGCGGAAAAGATTTTCGTTCAACGACCGAAACCTTTAGGTGAACTCATGGACGAAATTGAAACTGTCCTTAAAGAGCTGCCAGCCCAGTATCGTCCTAGAAAACGCGGTGGGTATATGACGGTTCAAGACTTCTACCCAACAGATGTTCACGAATCGGCACCTAACGTTGTAGACCCGCGTGTAGACGATGGTAAAGCGCCAACTGCACCAGCTGAAATGAAACTGGAGAAGGTGGGCAGTGCGTACAGAATTACGTTTAAAGAAAGCCCTAACGATGATGTGGTGGGCTATCGCTTATACCGTTCGATGAACGGCCAGCCTTATACTAAGGTGAATGGCGTAGTGATTAGTGGCGAGGAACCCAAATTCGTTAATTACGTTTCAGAGAGCAATATTTACAGCTATTATGTCACAGCTGTAGATGTTGCTGGCCGAGAATCAACACCAAGTCAGGTTGTTTATTCGTCAGGTAACATTTCTGATCCAGACTTCTTCCCTCCAATCCAGCAACAAGAAACAGATGAGGGTGAGAATAATGAAGCAA
>CAYUSG010000065.1:6336-16708 GCA_964447355.1 uncultured Paenibacillaceae bacterium | reverse complement strand
TGCTCTGTATCTCCGGAATAAATTCCCTGTTTGCTCAGAATGTCACAATATCAGGAAGAGACGGCTGCATCGGCATCGTTATGCAGTGGAGTGCTAATCCGGCAGAACAGAGTATCAATGAATACACTATTTATTTCAGCGAAACTGCAGACGGCGTCTTCAAAAAGATAGGCAGCACTGCTGATACAAGCTTCCAATACATTTCCGTTCCGATTGAGGGCTACTATAGAGTTGTTGCTGTTTCGAAAAACGGCTTGAGCAGCTCACCATCAGCTACAGTGCAATATGCTGAAAGTGAGTAGTGTTACAAAGCGCAAATCAGCTGTTCTGATTCATTAAACTAAGACATAAGAAAACCGCTCGGAAAATCACCGAGCGGTTTTTATTATTACATCAGGAAGTATGTGTTTGGAATGGATTTCAACCTTCTAGATTGTTTTTTATGTGCTAATTAGTCCTCGATAGTTGATAAATCGCCTGTTGGCAAGTTCAGCTCCCAAGCCTTTAATACCCTGCGCATGATTTTACCGCTTCGTGTTTTGGGCAGCTTATCTTTAAATTCAATTTCACGTGGTGCAGCATGAGCAGATAACCCCACCTTTACGAACTGCGAAATCTCCTTCTTCAGCTCATCCGACGGTTCGTACCCTGCCCTTAGAGAAATAAACGCCTTGATAATTTCACCGCGCATCGGATCAGGCTTTCCAATGACTCCCGCCTCTGCAACGGCCGGATGCTCAACGAGCTTGCTCTCCACTTCAAAGGGTCCTACCCGCTCGCCAGACGTATTAATCACATCATCTATACGGCCTTGGAACCAGAAGTAACCATCCTCATCACAATAAGCAGAATCGCCTGAGATATACCAGCCTTCAAAGCGGAAATACTCCTCATATTTAGCTGGGTTGTTCCAAATTTTACGCATCATAGCAGGCCATGGTGTCTTAATCGCAAGGTTCCCCATTCGATTTGGAGGCAGTACATTGCCCTGATCGTCAATAATAGCGGCTTCTACACCAGGTATAGGTTTCCCCATTGAACCTGGACGAATAGGCATACTTGGATAATTACATATGAGCTGCGCGCCCGTCTCCGTCATCCACCAAGTGTCGTGAATGCGATGTCCGTAGACCTTTAATCCCCAGCGCACTACTTCTGGATTCAAGGGTTCACCTACGCTCAGCACGTGACGCAGCGATGATAGATCAAAGTCTTTTACAGTATCATCCCCTGCTCCCATCAGCATGCGAAATGCCGTAGGTGCACTGTACCATACTGTGATGTTGTATTTTTCAATCGTCTGATACCAATCCTGCGGACTAAATCGTCCGCCGCGAACTACATTCGTTACGCCATTGAGCCAAGGTGCAAAGATGCCGTATGAAGTACCTGTAACCCAGCCTGGGTCAGCCGTACACCAATAGACATCGTCCTCTCCTAAATCCAATACAATTTTGCCCGTATAATAATGTTGAATCATAGCATTATGTGCATGAAATACACCCTTTGGTTTCCCTGTTGATCCAGACGTATAATGAATAATTAAACCATCCTCACGATCAACCCATTCAATCGCTAGATCATCGGATACCTGTTCCATAGCTTGAAGGAAATCGACCTGCGAGTCAGCTGTCTGAATATCGCTTCCAACCAATATTGTATGTTTTAGGGCTGGAAGTTCAGAGACTGCCACTCTATGCAATAATTCTGGGGTCGTAACGATCGCAGCCGCCTCACTGTCCTCCAAGCGGTCTTTAACAGCGGTCTCCATAAAAGCTTCGAATAAAGGCCCTACGATGGCGCCAATTTTTACAGCCCCTAATAATATAAAATAAAGTTCAGGAGTCCGAGGCATAAAAATAAAAACACGGTCGCCCTTTTGAATGCCCAATTGCTTCAGCACATTGCCAGCTTTATTGGACAGCTTCATCATATCTTCGAATGTATACTGCTCATCACGAACTGAATCACTGTAATACAGTGCTACTTTATCCTTTCGGCGGCCGAGAGCATGTCGATCAATCGCTTCATAAGCCATGTTAACCTTACCTGTTTCAGACCATGAGAAGGCTTGTTCAATATCCTTCCAATTAAATGAGGCTCTTGCTGCCTCGTAATCTCCTAGATTTGATTCAGCAGCCGTCACTTTTACGATTTCCCCTTCTAAACTGCTCATGATTTCCCTCCTCAAACGAATAGGTTTCCACTTTCCAGATAAAACGCTTGCACTCCGACACCATTACTCGATAAATGAATCCAATTCATCATGCGATATGCTGCATTGCTCATTGAGAAACTTGCATAATCCTGAATGTTGAAATAGATTCAAAATTATGAACAATTTGTGCCAAATATATTATAGCATATTCAAAACCTATGGAAATGAATCAATTTTATAATACGCATGAAGCAACACACCTCACAATAAAAACCTCATTCAGAACACATGTTAAAATCGATCCATGGTACAATAGATATGAAATTGCCCATAAGGAGTGGTCCGAATGGATCATCGGAAAATGTATCACGCTGAAGTGTTTGAAACAAACACCCAAACCCTTTGCATTGAGGGTCCCGTTTCCAGTAATAGATTACAAGAATTGAAAATGCATGATGGTTTAAAAGCTTTTCGTCGTCCCGACGATCAGCATGAAGCACTAATCGAAATTTCCGAGCTAGAAGAAGGCAGAATCATTATAGCGTCCGACAATGACACCATTGTTGGATACGTTACCTTTCATTATCCCGACGAATTAGAACGCTGGTCAGATGGTGATATGAAAGAATTGATTGAGCTTGGTGCCATAGAAGTAGCTGACAGCTACCGTTCCATCGGGCTTGGAAAACGCATGATTCAATTGGCTTTTCTTGAGAACCAAATGGAGAATGTCATTGTCTTTACGACGGAATATTACTGGCACTGGGACTTAAAGGGCAGTGGTTTAAACGTGTGGGAATATCGGAAATTGATGGAGAAACTGATGGAGTGTGTGGATATGGTTTGGTATGCCACCGACGATCCCGAAATATGCTCTCACCCCGCTAACTGTTTAATGGTCAGAATTGGAAAGGAAGTCTCGTTAGATTGTATAGAACAGTTTGACCGTATAAGATTTCAGCGTAAAATAATGTATTAACTCATCGTTGGTCATCGACGTAGATGAATTTAAAATGTATGGAAAGGTATGAAGCGGAAGCATGAATCGAACAGCATATTTTTACCATGGTGACATTCTAGGTTATCGCTTTCATGAGACCCACCCCTTTAATCAGCATAGAATCATCGTAACCCAAGATCTGTTATCAACCATAGGTGCACTTAGCCCTCAGCAGATTCAGACCTATACGAAGGCCGAGGAGCATGATCTGCGATTGGTACATACAGAAGCATATATAACAGCCGTAAAGCAATTAAGTGGCACTAAACCATTGCCTCAAGCACTGAAGCGAGCTGCCGCTTTTGGACTGGATGATGGAGATACCCCCTATTTCGAATATATGCATGAAGTAACTTCCCGCATCGTAGGGGGTACTATAACAGCTGCGAAGCAAGTCATGTCAGGGCAACTGAATCATGCCTTACATCTTGGCGGCGGACTGCATCACGCTCAGACTAATAAAGCATCCGGCTTCTGCGTCTACAATGATGCTGCTGTAGCCATCGCTTACCTTAGAGATCATTACAAGGCCAGAGTGCTTTATGTTGATACGGACGTGCATCATGGTGACGGTGTTCAATGGTCATTCTATACAGACCCTCACGTCTGCACCTTCTCGATCCATGAAACCGGCAAGTACCTTTTTCCAGGCACGGGTGCAGTGAATGAACGTGGCGAGGATCTGGGGTTTGGCACAAGTATTAATATGCCTGTAGAGCCGTACACCGAAGATGAATCTTGGCTGGAATGCTTTGAGCAAGTCTTAACAAAAGTTATACAGACGTTCAAGCCGGACATCATCGTTAGTCAGCATGGCTGTGACGCTCATGCCTTTGACCCTTTGTCACATGCACATTGCAGCATGTTGATTTATAAAGCTATGCCGCAGTTGATCCATCGGCTAGCACACGATTGGTGCGAAGGCCGTTGGGTTGCATTAGGCGGCGGAGGTTATGATATATGGCGTGTGGTCCCACGCGCATGGAGCTTGCTCTGGCTCACCATGAACGATCATCCGCTCATTCATCAACTGGATGAACAACCAACATTAAAACTGCCCGATAGCTGGCGGCATAAATGGCAGCCCTTCAGCGAATTACCTCTGCCAGAAACTTGGCTCGATGATATGCATGATCCATCCTGGATACAGATGCCTAGACGAGCGGAAATCACAAACACCAATCTCAGAACATTACAAACTGCACTGATTTACTTATCCTAAGTGCTGTTAATGAAGAAACCGCTTCTGAGTTCAAGTCGTTTACACTTGAACAGAAGCGGTTTCGTTTATGTGCTGGCCATTACAATGCATTTAACATCGCTTCGATCAGTTCACAGGAGTGCTGCGAAGCTTGTTCAGTAAATTCAGTGAAATTAACATGGGCCGATCCATCCGCCTTATCAGACATAGATCTTATAATAACAAATGGGATCTCATTCATTGAACAGACCTGCGCTACTGCGGCCCCCTCCATTTCAGTACAAGCTCCCTGCAATTGCTCGTGAAGCTGTTTCACCTTCTCACGATCCGCTACAAATTGATCGCCCGAAAGAATTCGTCCCTTCACCGTTCTGCCATGAAAGTGCTCTTCACTGCAGCGATACGCTAGCTCTAACAACGCTGGATCGGCTTGAAAAATCGATGTCTCTTCATATGGAATCATTCCCCTTTCAAATCCAAGAGCCGTGACGTCCATATCATGCTGCATAGCATCAGTAGAAATCACTATATCACCGATATTTAAGCCGGGATGAAGTGCACCTGCAACACCTGTAAACCAAATTTGGTTGACTTCAAATGTATCGATTAATATTTGTGTGCATACCGCCGCGTTAACCTTACCTACACCAGATTTGCACAATACCACAGAGTGCCCATGAAAGGTACCCTTATAGAAGGTAATACCCGCTTTTTTAATGACGGTTTTATGCTCGATGCGATCAACGAACAAGGCAATTTCTTCGTTCATGGCTCCAATTAACCCTATATTCTTCAACGTTGTACCCCTTTTCTTAAAACAGATTTGCAACAAAAAAGAAGCGGCTCATACATGAGCCACATCGATGTGTATTATACCGTACTTATTCTAAACACTAGCTACCGAATTACGTTGTATAAGCTCGTGCTGAAGAACTACCCTGTAGCTGTCCACATTCTCATTTTTCATAAGCTTAGTTAATAGACGCATGGCAACCGCCCCGATATCGTACATTGGCTGTGCAACGGTAGTAAGCTGTGGTCTAACCATGGAAGCCATTCTTACGTTATCCACGCTAATGACAGAAAAGTCCCCTGGTACACTTAGACCTGCGTCTTGAATGGTATGAATGGCGCCAACCGCCATCTCATCAGTCGCAGCAAACACCGCAGTCGGACGATCACCTAGCTCTAGAAAATGCTTCATCGTTTCAATCCCGGAATCGTATTTATAATTTCCTACACGAACGTAATCGTCTATCACTTCAAGGCCTGCTGCTTCTAAAGCACGTTTATAGCCTTGGAAACGGGCATAGCCGTTTGTTGGATCCTGAAGCGGTCCGCTTATCATGGCAATTTTTCGATGTCCTTGATTGATTAGAGCTTGTACCGCATCAAAAGCAGCCTCCTCATGGTTGATATCAACCGATGGGAACTGTTCAGTTTCGTCTGTAGTGGCACATAACACAATAGGCACTGACGCCGTTCTAAAAGCTTGGGTGTGCTCTTCAGTCACCGCGCCCCCCATAAATAATAAGCCGTCCACTTGTTTTTCAAGCAGCGTATTGATAACACGAATCTCTTTGTCTTTTCGTTTATCCGCATTACAAAGAATAATATTATAGTGATACATATTCGCAATGTCTTCAATTCCCCGAGCGACCTCCGCAAAGATCCAGTTGGAAATATCAGGAATAACAACACCCACCGTAGTGGTTTTCTTGCTTGCTAATCCCCTGGCTACTGCATTTGGACGATATCCTAGACGTTCGATCGCTTCAAACACTTTCTTCCGTGTCTGAGGCTTTACATTCGGATTGTTATTCACAACCCTCGAAACGGTGGCCATAGATACGCCAGCTTCTCTTGCTACATCATAAATGGTCACGGTCACTTCGCATTCGCTCCATATCCCTAAAATTTTTCCAACACGAACCGAAATCAGACGATTTCTGAAATCGATTCACTTAAGATTATTAAACTTATGATACGACAATTTTTAACATAGCGCAATGAAAAACCCTAGAATGACGCTAATCTTTGAGCTGTGTTTCTAATTCAGAAGCTGTGATATCAGAGTGAGAAGCATGCCACACAGCTTTGCCATTCTTAATAAGAATCGCCTGAGGAGACTCATGCCGTACATTTAAATCAGCTTGGATTTCATTAGATATTAAGCGAGACTCAACGACCTTAACGAGGTGATGCTCAGTTTGACTGCTAGGTTCCTGTAAATAACTTGCATATTCTTCATAAGCAGCGAAGCTGATTGGACATCTGGTGCTGTGTTTAAAAATAAATTGCGGTTTTTCGTACGATGCTTCTAATATGGCCTTCCAATCGGAAAGCGTTTCTATTTCACGCATAGGTTCTAAACCTCCTCAATTTACATTCAATCTAACCCATAGAGCTTCGCTCAAAACTGAACCTTTCTGGCATTATAAGAAGAGCCAATCACCTACTCCTAGGCAATTGGCTGAGATAACTGCGGAAATTAGGTGTATGCGCGCTGATTACAGCATATCGTATGTAGAACTCATACATTCTG
This sequence comes from uncultured Paenibacillaceae bacterium, assembly GCA_964447355.1. Lineage (GTDB taxonomy): Bacteria > Bacillota > Bacilli > Paenibacillales > CAYUSG01 > CAYUSG01. Next base: position 9,804 of record CAYUSG010000065.1, on the reverse strand, counting down.
TAATCTGCTGCAGTCTTCTTTGAATGTCCGTTATCCACGCTGTATCATTTAAAGACCGGGCTAATAAAATAAGATCCAAAAGCTGATTAACGCGCTCTTCAATAATGGACTCAACCGATACGCTAAAGTTTTGCTTGTCCGAGACTTTATACATAAGTTGGGCTAACTCATTAATCTCATTAAAATAAATTTCCTGCTTGTCCGGCTTATGGCCCAATTGACCAATCATTTCAGTGAGCTCCGGCTTTACAACCGAGTAGACTTCACTTGAACTACATTCCGGACATGAAAAGATCGGAACATTATGAATCTCTACTTTGTTCGAAAAAATAACCGTTCTTAACTTGATGTTCATGTCGTGCCCGCAATGACAATGTTTATGCAAAGCTTTCACCCCTTTATGACGACGGTTCGAGTTCGTGTTTTTGCTTATACACGTATTCGACTAATACGTCGCAACTCCTTCATACAGGGCGCTAGTATTTTCTGCCAAACGGCTTTTGCAGCAGCTGATGCACAGGCTTCAACGATACGAACAACATAGCAAGCGCAGCCCCTGTCACATCGTTACGGAGATCAAGTAAATCAGGTGATCGGTTAGGAACAAAAGACTGATGAAATTCGTCTGTGATTCCATAAAGCAAGCACAATACAATGACAAACAGCTTGCCTTTCAAATGATATGCGCTCGGGCCTAAAGCGATGTAGTAAGTGCAGGCTAATATAAAATAGGCGATAAAATGTCCCCAATTAAAGGACTGCATCCATGGCGCAATGATCTGAAAAATAGGAAGCAACGACCCTAGCTCATCGCCTGATTGATGAGACAAATAAAAAATAATCCCCATCCAAATCGTTGCTGGAATCCAGCGTATCAGCCTTTCCATTCAGACAGTACTCTAACAAATTCCTTTGTAAAGGCTGGTAAGTCCGGCGGTCTCCGACCGGATACAATATGTCTATCGACTACCACTTCTTCATCCACCCAGATGGCTCCTGCATTCTCCAGGTCGTCTTTAATACCAGGGGTCGAAGTCATCGTGTAACCTTCACATATTTTGGCGGAAATCAATACCCAGCCAGCATGACAAATATGTGCAATAGGTTTCTTAGCTTCATGAAATTCTCTTGTAAGACGCAGAACCGCTTCGTACCTTCTAAGCTTATCCGGTGCCCAGCCTCCGGGTACATAAAGACCGATAAAATCCTCTGATTTCACATCGTTGAAGGACACGTCGCTTTTTAACGGCACGCCGTACTTACCATGTAACACTTGACCAGCCTCAGGACCGGCCACCACTACCTCTGCTCCTGCCTCACGTAAACGCAGGACAGGGTACCACATCTCCAGATCCTCAAATTCTTCATCCACAAAAGCAAGTACTTTCTTACCTTGTAAATCCATGCTCTACCTCCTAATATCATGTTAATTGAACTTGCATGCTATCAAAAACCGTTCGAAGCATCTCGCCTAACTCTTCACACGTACGGCAATCAAATAAGCGCTGATAATACTGGATGCAGACATCAGTCCGGCTGCTAAGAACGACTTTCTTGATTCTTAAAATCGATTGGACTGACATACTTAAGTCCTTAACGCCTAAACCCATCCAAATCGGTAATGCCATTGGATCACCAGCAAGCTCCCCGCAAACACTTACTGGAATGCCAGCTTGGTTAGCTGAGGTTACGATTTGCCGCAGCATACGCAATACAGCGGGATGATAAGGTTCATACAAATAAGCGATATGTTCGCTCATTCGGTCCACCGCTAATACGTATTGTACCAAATCATTCGTACCGATGCTAAAGAAATCAACTTCTCTTGCCAATAAATCGGCAATCGCTACCGCTGCCGGAATTTCAATCATAATGCCTGCCGGCATCTTATCATTAAACGAAACGTTCCGATCTCTAAGTTCCTGCTTTGCTTCCTCAAGCAAGCTTTTCGCCTTTCTAACTTCCTCTATTGAAGAAATCATAGGAAACAGTACCTTAACATTGCCATAGGCACTGGCCCGTAAGATAGCTCTTAATTGGGCCTTAAATAAATCAGGCCGATCAATGGAAACACGAATGCCGCAGTAGCCTAGTGAAGGGTTGTCCTCTTCTGGCATTGGCAAATAATTAAGCTGCTTATCGCCCCCAATATCCAACGTACGGATGACAACAGGGCGATCCTTTAACCGTTCGGCAACCTGCTTATACACCTCAAATTGTTCATCTTCCTCGGGCAAGTTGTTGCGATCCATATAGAGGAATTCCGTTCGGAACAGCCCTACGCCGCTGGCGCTGTTATGATGAACTTGATCAAGCTCCTTAATCGAGCTGATATTCGCCGACAGCCGATAAACTGAGCCATCAATCGATTCTGTGGGCAGCTGTACAATTTCTTGGAGCTTCTCCCATTGCTCATATTGATCTACTTTCCGATGCTGATAGCGTGCAATAATGTCTTCCTGAGGGCGCACATAAACGACACCCTCATCCCCGTCTAGAACGACAATGTCACCTGTCTGCACTTGTTTTGGAAAACCGTCCTCCAGTCCCGTAACCAATGGAATGCCCATCGCTCTAGCCATAATGGCAGTATGTGACGTTTTTCCACCCAGCAGTGTCACCATTCCCAGAACCTTCGTTGGTTCCAAATTAGCCAGTTGGGACGGCGTAATCTCTTTTGCTACGATTATATAAGGCTCATCTGAAACGGGCAGGATAAGATCTTGATCGATGCCTAACAAATGCTTAAGCAAGCGATGACCCACATCTCTAATATCAAGCGCTCGTTCTTTCATATAATCATCATCCAGCAGCAAGAACATATCCGAGAACTTCTCAATAACCTCTTTCACGGCAACTTCTGCCGCTTTGTATTGCTTTTGCATTAAACCATGAACCTCCCGCATAAATGCGGGGTCTTCTAAAATCGCTAAATGTGCATCGAAAATATTAGATTCTTCATATCCTAGCAAATCTGCGATTTCCTTTTTCATATGATTTAATTCGAACTTAGAGTTTTTAATCCCGTCATACAGCCGATCAAATTCTTTGGCCATATCTGAAACGTCTAAATGCTTCTCTTGAAAATCCCACTCCCAGTTCGGTAGAACAAAAGCCTGCCCAATTGCTATTCCTGACGATGCTCCAATCCCTTTATACATCTTGACGTCCCCCCGCAGTAGTAGCCTCTTCTTTCAGAATCACTGACATGACAGCCCTTTGGCCTTCTTTAACCGATTTAAAAGGGGCAATATTCCATGATTTGATGCGATCTGAATTCGTAATGATCATAGGTGTGATGATAGATTTACTGTGCTTCTTCACTTTGGGCAAATCAAAGCGAATTAACAACTGACCCGGTTCTACTCGGTCTCCTTCTTTGACATGCGCTTTGAAATACTTTCCGTTTAAATGCGACGTATCGATACCGATGTGAAGCAGCACCTCAATGCCTTCATCAGTATACAA
>CAYUSG010000065.1:0-6326 GCA_964447355.1 uncultured Paenibacillaceae bacterium | reverse complement strand
CATGCAGTGAAGGATAAATATGCACAACCGTTCCGGCAACAGGTGATACGAGAACACCCCGTTCTGGAACAAAAGCGATGCCATCTCCAACAATTTTCTTTGCAAAAATTTGATCAGGCACGTCTTCAAGCGGAATCATTCGGCCTGAAACTGGGGCATGGAATAAAATTTGTCTTACATCTTTAGAAACTAATCTCCGAATCTCATCCTTGATCATCTCAGAGAACGTACCGAACACAACCTGCACGTTACCGCCGCCTAATCGTATAACCCCTGCTGCTCCTAAATGCTTAAGCGCTGTGAAATCAACGATTCTATCATTTTTGAGTGTTAATCTTAATCGCGTAATACATGCTTCAATCGTTACTAGATTGTCCTTCCCTCCAAGTGCTTGCAGAATGAGCGGCGTTCGATGAGGAACGTCCCCTGCCCAATCCTCAAGCGGTGATCCATCCTCCCGTCCCGGTGTTGGGATTTGGAAGCGACGAATCGCCCAGCGGAACAAAGAGTAATAAATTAAAGCATAGAATAATCCGATCGGAATGAGCAGCATCTCATTCTGAGCTAAATATTGATTCAATACAAAATCGATGGCCCCTGCTGAAAAAGAAAAACCATGGTGAATGTCCAAAACATAAGCGATCCACATCGAAAGACCCGATAATACCGCATGAATAAAAAACAACAACGGCGCTACAAACAGAAAAGCAAATTCAATCGGCTCGGTTACCCCTGTTAAAAAAGAGGTCAGTGCCGCTGTTAAGAAAATCGCCTTGATCTTCGGCTTCAAGTCTTCCCTGGACTCTTGAATAATGGCAAGTGCTACAGCAGGTAAAGCAAACATCATGATTGGATATAACCCTGCCATATAAATACCCGCTTCGGGATCACCTGCGAAAAAGCGCATCAAATCACCTGTCACTATTCGCCCATCCTGAGTCTCATATGTACCAATCTGAAACCAGAACACTTGATTTAGAATATGATGAAGGCCTACCGGAACTAGTAACCTATACGACAAGCCATATATGAATGTGCCAAAACCGCCAGCGCTCATCATCCATAAACCTAAGTGCTCAAGTCCGATGTAAACATAAGGCAACAGCTGCGCAACCGATGAAGCAAGCACAACTGTGATGATAGCCATAACTAAAGGAACTGATCTGCTCCCGCCAAAAAATTGAAGGTACTCCGGCAGGATGAGCTGCTTAAATCTCGAGTGTAAAAAGGCAGCTAACAACCCTAACAAAACACCGACCAATATGCCGGGCTCAAATGTTGAGTCCAGCTGATGCTCAACAATCGTCTGAAATAAGAAATATCCAATGATAGCTGAAATGCCAGCTGAACCTGCATTTTCCGATAATCCGAGCGCTACACCCACAGCAAAAATCAAAGGCATCCACATAAAAATACCGTTACCTGCCGTATTCATTGCGGCGCCAAGCGCCGTCATCCCAAGATCTGATTCATAAAATTCACCGAGCCGCAGCAATATGGCTGCCGCAGGCAGTGTAATCATGGGTATCATGAGCGAGCGTGAAATTTGTTGCAGATTTCCAATCCAGTTCATAATGCGCCCCCTTTCCTACTAACGATAGTACGTGCTGAGACAAAGATTGTCAAAGCCTAAAAAAGAGCGAGCCCTAAGGCCCGCTCTATTGCCGCTCGTTCTATATAAAGCTCGTGCTGTTAAATGCACGATTCGCGCCAAATGCACCCGCATTATTCGGCTGCACCGAATCTGCCCTCAAATACTGATCATGTCCCGGTTGATCCCCGCGGTAGCTTGCGGTATGAAAAGATTGCGGGCTTTGGAAGCCTTGAGCCGCTGTACTTTGGGTGAACCCTTGTCCTGTCTGATTAAAGGCAGAACCAACTGAAGATGTTGTTGGGTAGCCTGTGTGGCCGGCACTGCTATAACCAGATTGAGCATAGGATTGAGCGGCGCCCATAGTCCCCATATTGTTAGGTTGCACCGAGTCCGCTCTTAAATATTGATCATGTCCGGGTTGATCACCACGATAGTTAGCAGTGTGGTAGGACTGAGGATTAACCGCACTGGTAAATTGGCCCGAAGTTATTTGGTTGCTAAACGTGTTAGTATTGAACCCAGCTTGAGGATTACGTTCAGGATTATAGAAAGATTGTACCTGTCCTGTCGGTTGGAACGTTTTTTGAAAACCACGATATTGAGAGGTGACCGGAGTGGATGCAAAAGTAGAAGGCTGCTGGGAATCCGCTCTTAAATATTGATCATGACCCTGCTGATTTCCACGATAGTTTGCAGTGTGAAATGCTTGTTGTTGATACACGATAGGCGTCCTCCTTAAAATTTAGATTCGTTCCAAACTGCTTATTGAAGCAGACATGAAACCTTTTTTAGTGTGTCAACATTTCAAGCTTTTTATGAAAGCAAACAAAGGGAAAAGAAAAAATCGGATGGTTTCATCCGATTTTGTGTGATCGTAAAAGGGCGGCCGCTTGGCAGGGGTCTTTGGCTTGTGTGATTGCAGATACCACTGCAACACCATCAGCGCCAGCTTTATAAACTGCTGCAGCGTTCGTTGCATCAATGCCGCCAATTCCTACAATGGGCACGGACCAGTGCTGTAAGATCTGCTCGATTAAACCCGTGCCAATGGGCGCACCTGCATCCTTTTTCGAAGATGTAGCATAAACAGCACCCACACCCAAATAATCAGGCTCCCAGCCCATAGCACGCTCTGCTTCTTCCATAGAACCAGCAGACAATCCTACGATTTTATCAGCACCTAAAAGTGTGCGAACTTGATCGCCGGGTATATCGTCTTGTCCAACATGTACACCGTCCGCTTCTAATACGATCGCGATATCTACGCGATCATTAACGATAAATGGGACGTTAAAATCATGACACAACGTTCTGATTTGAGAACCGACTCTCAATATCTCCAGCGCTGAGGCCTGTTTCTCTCTTAGTTGGAGCATGGTTACTCCACCCTCTAAAGCTTCCCTGGCCAGGTCTACAGGATCTTTGCCTTGCGAACCTTGCAAACCCATAACCAAATAAACACTTAACTGTTCCTTCATATTCCATTTCATGAATGATAACTCCTAAGCTTTAGGATTTAATATCGCATCCTCAACTTTAATGCAGCGGTCCATAATGACTTGTAACCCGCCTTCTTCGGCGATACGTGCCGTTTCCTCATTATAGATCCCTTGCTGAAGCCACAAAACCTTAGCTTTGATTTGTACAGCCTCTTCCGCTACTGGAGGAGTATGCTCACTTCGACGGAATACGTTCACTATATCTACAGCTTCCGGTATGGCTGCTAGTGAGGGGTAGCTTTTCTCACCTAGAATATTATCCGCATTAGGGTTCACCGGAATGATTCTATATCCCTTATCCTGCATCGCAGCTGACACCATATATGACACACGATCCGGCTTATCAGACAGACCTACAACCGCAATGGTTTGAGTTTGTTTCAGAATGTGTTTAATGGTTTCACGATCTGGATGATCATAAGACATGTCGATAACCTCCTAAATGGTGAATGTACATGCATCAAGGCTGTGCCGATGGTTCAGTCTTCGGTTCATAGGTGATAGCCTGCTTCCCCATCGCTTCCCAGCTTGAAATAAATTGGTCGCGTTTAACCTTAATATTCTTCTCCGATTTCAATGGATCATTCAAATAGATGTAGTCCTGATCATAACCCGTAAGTAAAACAGAATGCTCAGAAAACGTTGTTTTTATCGGACCTAAACTAGTATCCCAAATAATCCATTCCTTAGGCACAGTATAGTGAATAGTCGTCCATACAACAACAGGAGCACCCTTCGCAAGATAGGCTTCAACAGCTGAAAAATCTTCGCCTGTTATATCTACAGCACCCTGCACATAAGCATCAAGTGTCTCGAATAGCGCTTTATGATAAATGCCGAAGCCAATCGCTTTGCGCGTAATTTCCCCCACAAAACCAACATTCGGATTTCCCCAATATTTAATAGTTCCATCCTTGTTCCACTGAATCGGTGTTGTGTCTTTTTTCATTTCACTTGCTAGCTCCAGCTTGTCCTTCTTCAAACCGTAATATTGCAGCAGCATTGTTAAGCTAGTAATTTCGCAGCCTCTGGGCAGCTCAGGGTATTGAAGCACCAAGGGAGCATTAAGCAAAATCTGCTCAGGTAATATTTCAGCAGGTTCAGGGTCATGATCAGCCGCATTATCAACAACGCCCATCACATCCTTTTGGTCAAACGGTTCTTCGCCCTCAGTCGGCGTATAGCTGCGATTTGACTTCGCTTCTGAATAATGTGTCCATTCTTTAAACAGCAAGAAACCAAACACACTGCTGGTAAATACCAGTGAGATCACCAAACATATTAAAGCAGACAGTTTTAACAATTTAAATGTTTTCATTGTATAACCCATCCATTACAATATTTTGTTTAATCCACTAACTTCACCTTCGCGCCAATCGATTGTAAATGTTCAAAATATTGAGGGTATGACTTTGCTACGTGCTGAGCATCCTTGATCGTTAGCCCTTGTTTAGAACGCAGACCTGCAACCGTCAAAGCCATGATCACCCGATGGTCATAATGCGCGTCAATCTCAACACCGCCTTCTATACCTTCTGGTTTCCCATGGACAATAATTTCACTTTGACGCTCTTCGACATCAGCACCCGCTTTGCGCAGCTCGTTCAGATAGTCCGTAATCCGGTCACATTCCTTGTATCTTAAATTCTCAACATTATAGAACCGTGAGGTTCCTTCAGCAAAAACTGCCGCGGCCACCATGGCCAGCACACCATCAGTAAACTCATCGCCATCAAATTCTCCTGCCTTGAGCTTTTGATTGCCTTTGACATGCACAATTTGGTCTTGATGAGTTAACTGCACGCCCATGGATTTTAACACATCAACAACGGCGCGCTCACCTTGCTTGCTGTCCTCTGTTAATCTGAGCACTTTTACATCTGAGTTTGTGACCGCAGCTGCAGCTAGAACCGCCGCAGAACCAGGATAATCACCTTGAACTGTATATTCTTTAGCTTGATAGGATTGCTTTCCCGGAATTTTGTAATACATTAAATCTTCGCTAGCTTCGATGTGAATCCCTGCTTGCTTTAGAACTTCGAGTGTTTGTCCAACGACCACTTTAGATTTCAGATCATCTAATACTTCGATTTCTGAATCTTCTTCCAGCAGCGGAGTCATAAACAGCAATGAACTTAAATATTGTGAGCTGATCTTTCCAGATACTTTGATTTTCCCGCCTTTGGGTTGTCCTCCATAGACAGTGATCGGCAGTTTGCCCTCTTGGTGATCTAGTCTCACATTCATTTGCTCTAATGCAGATATTAAGTCATCATGAGGTCGTTTACCTAATGAGTCGGGGTACGAATTTACAAAGGTTAGGTCTGGACAAAAAGCGGCGATCGACATAAGGAACCTTAATACCGCCCCGGCGTTCCCCACATTTAATTCCTTAACATGCTTTGGATTACGCCCGAAGCCCTTGATAGTGATTTTCGTCTCATCTTCAATGAGTTCAGCACCTAGGTCTTGAATACAACGTCTCATCGCATCGCTGTCCTCACTATGTGCTGGATAGTATATAGTACTCGTCCCTTCCGCTAATGCAGCTACTAATAAGTAACGAGTGGTGTAATTTTTGGATGAAAGAGCATTAATAACACCTTGTAATTCAGGTGTAGGACTTACCATTGCTTTCATGTCTTAGCTTCTCTCCTATTCACTATGTTATGTATTAAAAATGAAGGCCCGTCCAAAATCCTGCAGCAGCAAAAAGAATTCCCCCGCACAAGGATAGGCCTAAATAAATCATAAAATAAGCGATTCTCCGAGCTCTAATGTATTGCACACATTCAACTGCTAAAGTGGAAAATGTGGTGAATCCCCCTAAGAGGCCTGCCCCTAATAAGATCCCGAGCACATTTGACAGAGGAAAACTTAGAAAGAGCCCTAACAGAAATGACCCCGTTAGGTTTACTGCCAGTGTACCATACGGTAAGGCGCTTGAGAATCTTTTACTCATCCTCTGGGTGACAAAATATCGGCATACCGCACCTAAACCGCCACCTATAGCTGCCAAAACATAATATGCGATCATGAATCGTTCTTCACTCCTTTAAGGAGGGGTAATCGCTTTGAAGCAGTATACCAGCCTAACCCCGCAAGCCCAATACCTCCTGCACAGCTCACAAACATATAAACAGCACCCTGCAGGTACAACCCTGTCTCTACTAATGTAATCAGTTCTGTACTAAACGCTGAAAAGGTTGTAAACGAACCAAAACAGCCCGTCG
>CAYUSG010000064.1:0-20463 GCA_964447355.1 uncultured Paenibacillaceae bacterium | reverse complement strand
ATTGAAGCACTTTTTTCTATTGCTAAGAAGACTTACTTTCGAAATTCAGGATAATATACATATGGCGATTCCATTTTTTGTTAAGTGAGGTCTGGAGTTGAAAAAGCTTCTCATATTAAGTCTCATCTTTTTAACCCTTCTGGTTTGCTCTGATACAGCTTCACAGTCTGACCAGAATGACCTTCGCAAGAAAATGATTGCGTTAGAAACTCAAAATATGCAACTAACTAATGAAATTAATAGTCTACAAGATAAACTCAAAACATACGATAGAATCGCTGACCAGCATAAGCATATAAAGCAGCAATTGGAAAAAGAAATACAGGCCCTCCAAACAAGGATCAACACCCCTAGTTTCAATGTAAACGAAGAAAAACTGTTAGTCGATCCCAAGATGTTAAATCCGCATACCCTGAACATCGATCAAATTAAGGAATGGCTTTGGGAACCCAATTACATTGAGGAAGTCATTGCTGCTCATGGCTCGGGAAAAGATATTACATTGATTTACGATGAAGCTACCTTTACGTTCCATAAGGACGACGGTTAAAATCTACTTAAGTGGTATACGATTAATAGTTCCTTTTTCAAGACAAATCGTGGAATTACCGTCGGATCCTCGAAGGATGAAATCCTTCAAGCTTATGGCCAAAGCTACTACAATTATATTGAGCATGACCAAGGAATCTCGATTGGTGAAAAAACAGGCATCGCTTTTACGTTGGATGACAACAAAGTGAGTGAAATCAAAGTCTGGTTTATGTATGAATAAATTTACGAGGAGGTTTGAACATGAAACTGGCAGAAGCATTGATATTAAGGGCAGATTGCCAAAGAAAGATTGCTCAGTTGAGACAGCGGTTAGAAAGAGTAGTTAAAGTCCAGGAAGGTGAAGAACCTGCTGAGGACCCCACCCAATTACTAAACGAGCTTGATCAATCCATGAGTGAATTAACGGGGTTAATTGTACAAATTAACAAAACAAATGCACTAACGCCCTTTGAAGAAGATAGAACAATTGCAGATGCGTTATCAGAACGCGACAGCATCATGCAGCGAAAGAAAATATTAAATGAGGTATTGGAGCATACCGCCATTAGGCAAGACAGGTATAGCAGAACAGAGGTTAAATTCTACCAAACCGTTAATGTTAAAGACATTCAACAGCAAGTCGATACCCTATCCAAGCAATATAGAGAATTAGATTTAAAACTCCAGCAAAAAAATTGGACCATCGATTTAATCGAATAGCTTAAAGCAGGTAAACAGTTTGTAGATGTGAACACAACCCTGCCAACAGGGCAAGTTGGACTTAACTGAGATGGATGCCGGGCCAGATCCAAAAATGATCAATTGTTAGCCCAACAATGTTACACAGTTGCAACTTAGCGATAAAGTACACATGACCTATGAATGTTACTACCATGTGTTGGCTATAAACTGTTGAGGGTGGGTTAGGGGATTTTAATTTACTCGAAGAATAATCCGAGGTAACTTAATGAAGCATTTTAAAATGTATGTAATTGGAATAGTCCTAGCTTTCATTCTGCCATTAGTCCATGTAGGAATCCTAGAATTACAGACAAACTTGAAGAGTTCAAATGATTCAAATCATGAAGTGAATGATTATCGGTTCGGTAACGACATCGTTGTTGATTCCTATGGACCGTCTGAAGCAAGTATTTACTGGTACAAATTTACGATTGTGGATTATTTCATTGAGTGTTTAATTACTTTTGCCGTTTTCATAACCATTTTCTTTCTGTATCACAGCTATCGCACACATAAATTAAGATAAAGCTTGTAACTCATAGAAAATAGCGGCGGCCTAAGAGCTCTAATATCCTAGTCCAACCGCTGTTTTTAAGGTTTATGAACATGCTGAATCTTAGGTGATTATTTGATCTCAAGCAGCTCGTATTTGATAATTCCCATAGGTGCATTGACTTCGACAACACTTCCTACGGTTTGACCCATTAGCCCTTTGCCTAACGGGCTTTCATAAGAGATCTTGTTCTCCTCTACATTCGCTTCCTCTGAACCCACGATTTTATACTCAATCTTCTCGCTAAATTCGATGTCATTCAGTACGACCGTTGATCCTACGTTCACCTTGGACGTATCCAAGCCCTCCGTATCAATAACCCTTGCCTTCTTCAACATTCCTTCAATTTGCAAAATTCTTGTTTCCATGAACGCTTGATCTTCTTTGGCTGAATGGTATTCACTGTTCTCCTTTAAATCGCCATAGCTGATCGCCAGCTTAATTCTCTCGGCCAGTTCTCTGCGCTTTACATACTTCAAATCCTCAAGCTCGGCCTCTAACTTCGCCAGCCCTTCTTTTGTCAACATAATTTCCTCGTTGGACATAATAACCTCTCCTATGTATTGATGGTTTATTGCCAGTATATTCTCAGTAGAATATATAAAGTATACCTTGAATGAGCTAAATTACAAGCCATGAAATGTGATGGATATTAGTAGCAGTGGATACCCCCTGAATCAGCTGAACACATCACACATGGTTCAGAAGGCATCCTTGCAGATTACTTCTTAACCTTCTTAAAAGCAATTGCAATTGTAACCGCTAGGCCGCCCCACAATAAAACGGCTCCGAATAAGAACATAGCTATCGCTGGTCCGCTCATGACGTCGTCCCCCCTTGAACTGCTTGTTTCCATTTAAGTGCATACGCCAGAATAAAGGACAACAGCAATGTAGCTCCCACCACCGACCAACCGAGTGCGATCAGCGCATGCTGCGGATAATCCTCATAGGCCGTGGTAAGTTCCTGCCTAAAGTTCACATAAGTGGTATACAGCAGGACTAAAGGGGTAACGACCGCAATCATAGCATTCCACCACGCACCCACTCGGAAATCCGAGACTAAATTATTCTCTTCGCGTATGTGATTCAACTTGAAGAACCATCCAAGCAGAATCACTTCAAACAATCCCGAAATCACAATACCGAAATGATTAATAAAATGATCAACAATATCCAAGATGACAATTCCTGCACCCGTCGCATAAGCTAAACTAACAACAGCACTGATACCTACCACCCAATTTACGGATGCTTCCCTAGTGATGTTTAATTTGTCTCTTACTGCTGCGATCACTACTTCAATGATGGACACTAATGACGTAAATCCAGCGATCACAAGAGATAAGAAGAATAAGGCGCCGAATAATCCATTTAGGAGAGGAAAGGCATTGATAATTTGCGGGAAGACGATAAATGCTAAGCCGATACTCGCAGTCGCAACCTCGCTCACCTCTAATCCCGATGCCTGCGCCATAAAACCAAGCGCAGCGAATACACCTATGGCCGCTAAAAATTCAAAACCGCTGTTGCTAAAAGCCATAATAAATCCGCTGTTATTCACATCCTGCTTCCGATCTAAGTAACTGCTGAACGTAATCATGATAGCGAATGCAATCGACAAGCTGAAGAAAATTTGACCGTAGGCTGCGAGCCATACCGAGTACCATTCTGGGTTGGTCCCTCCTAAGAAGCTAGGGATGATGGCGCCAAAGTCAGGGGTGAATAAAGCATTCAACCCTTTGACCGCTCCAGGCAACGTAACGGCTCGAATGACGAATAAAACCATAATGACTAACAGCAGGGGTATGAAAATTCTGCTCACACGTTCAATCCCCCGTTTAATCCCTTTTCGCAATACATAATAGGTTCCAGCCCACACTGCAGCTAAGGGAAGCAATACCCTCCACTGGATACCTCCAAGATTCCACCCATTTTCCGTTAATGCATCATCGGGCACACCCAAGTAAGGACCGAACAGGAATCCTTTGGTATCTTCACCCCAGCTAAGATTGAAGGAATAGAAGAAATAGCTTACCGACCAAGCAATAATAGCAACATAATAAGTGGTGATAACAAAACAAATTAAGACCTGCCACCATCCCAGCCATTCAAAACGGCGTGACAGCCTGGACAACGACCATGGCGCGGAACCGCGTCCCAGCCGTCCAACACCGAATTCAAGCAGCAGAATCGGAATACCCGCGGTGATCAAGGCGAAGAAATACGGAATTAAAAAGGCCCCGCCCCCGTTATCGTAAACCACATAAGGGAATCTCCAGATGTTGCCCAATCCGATAGCCGAACCTGCCGCAGCCAATATAAAACCTACACGACTGCTCCACTGTTCTCTTTGCTGCATGCCGTTCACCTTTCCCTTCCAATAATCTTGAGACTGAACCCTCGCATTCCTTCAAATTGTCCCCATATGCTAACCTTTATATTCCATTCTTATGCAGTTTAGGTTAGTACTATTGCACGCCAAAGCCTCTTTATATGATGCTCTGATTAAAAATAAAAAAGGACCCTCAAGTCATCAATATTTCATGACTCAAGGGTCCTTTAGATTTAAACTAATTAAATTGAAATTACTTAGTAACTGTTACATTACTAAAGTCAGGTATGAGCGCGCCTGCTGCATCAGCTAACTGATGGTCGTCTTCCCCATTCACCTTTACGTATTTGATTTGAACGTCTGATCCATTATCCACAGCCTGTTTAATGTGTGCTGCGTAAGGGTCATTCAAATCAATACTTAATACATGGTTGTCACCAGAATATCTTGTATTAATAATAAAACCTCTTAGTGCATATTCAGCCTGATCAACGTTCAAGGTCAATCCTGCCGCGTTAAACGAGCCGTGGTCAAATTCAAACCCTTCAACGAACGTCAGTTTAATATATCCGTCAGCATAGCTTGCCGTTGGAACGCCAGGTGCTGGTATTTCAACAACGTCTTGTGACGTTAGTTCCGCTGGATACATCTCGTGTGCCCAGTTCTTGATTCCCGAGGTATCCATCTTCACGTTCAACGCCCCTGCTGGAAGCGGTGAATCGAATTTCAAGGTGTAGGACAGCCAATCTGAGCTGTAGCTGTAGCTGGCTGCATTCGGTGTAATTTGATCCTGTCCGTCCACTTCAATAGTGAACAGAGTCTCATCATTGCTGTTATCAACCGAATTATCTTTCGGATTCCAGCCCGGTATAATGTCAACAATCATAGATTGTCTATCAGAACTGATTGTCACGCGTTCAATCTGTTCATTAATAAACAGGACCTCTTCTTGCTCAAACGTATCCGCTTGGTTCTGAGCATCTGACATATCTCGAAGCGCATCTCCCGTGTACGTAATATGGAGTTCGTCTTTGTTAGCTTCCACAATGCCGCTGACCTCAAGCTTCACATAAGAAGAAGCCATGCCGCCAGTTTCTGGATAATTAACTATGGAAATGGAATCAACCGTACCGTAATTTAGTTCATAATCTGTAATAGAAGGCTTAGAGTCTACATTCAGCCATTCATCATAATATAGATAAATCGTATTTAACGCATCGTTGATGAAGAACGATTCGTGGTATGGCGGATTAGTATCCAAAGCACTTACCGTCTCTTGTTCAAACAAGATCGTGGTCACTTGATTTGAAAGATAGTCTTGAGACTTGTTCTGAATGACAAACTCTATTCTAGCTTCCCCATCGGATAAAGCTTCCCCTGTATCAAACTCCTGGAGTTGGTTCACTTGATCACTGTTGATATTGAAGTAAGGCCAGTTGTCAACATAAGTGATGTCGTTATCTTCACCCGCATGCCCTTCCAATACAGATTTCACACTTGAAGGTCTGTGCCCGTTAATGGTATTCACAACCATATAAACTTCCGCCGGGGCATTCAACATATAGCGTACCCAGACAGTTCCATTCTTCACATATGCTTGAGGATAACCGTCTGCAAAATATGAATCGATATAATCGACAATATCCACATGATCTGTCCCATTCGCTCTGACTATGATCTCATATGTTTTCGTACCCGTAATGCTTCCACTAAGCGTGACGGTCAAGCTTACAAACTGATCATCTTGATCGTCCCTTGTGACCGCCCCCCCATTGGTAATAACCGCTGGGTTGCTGGATTGCCAAGCTAAAATCACACCAGGGAATGCTTCGAGCGAAGTCATCAGATTCAAGTCCATAATAACGTTGCTGCTATCTGGATTATCAGACAAATAGCCCGCTTCAATCGCTGTAAATAGGTCACTCGCATCCACAGGCTCTGTTACAGGACCTACAGGCTCACTCAAGGCAGAGCCCGCTACACTGATCTGATCTGCAAACACTTGGACCCTAATATACTGACCGCTGTCAGCTTCCTTCAGCTCATATACTGGACCATTAGCATCCTCAATCCTCGAATAAGCACCATTCTCTTCGCTCGATGTATACCAAGTATAGAATAATTGATCGTTCTCAGGCGTCCCTACATAAGAAACTTCACCAGCGGTTAATTCGGACCCAATGACCAAATCACCTGAAATCGGTGCAATATTCGTCACGTAAGCTGCATCAGCTGGAACATAAACTAGATTTATAGTCAGTTCTTCATAATCTTCGTGCGAAATTTCTATGGTATAGTGCTCAATAGATTCAGGCTCACTGACTTTCAATTGTGCAACAAAGCTGCCTTCATGAGACCCTTCAGACAATAGCTGGCCAAATACAGGTTGATAGCTGTAAGTCGCACTCGTTACAGTGGTTGTAAATCCAGTTGTATCCGTAATCGTATTGCCCTCTTGATCTTTTAAAGTCACTACAACATTCGCATACAGTCCATCCGGTTCCTCGGAAGGTTGAAGGGCTTGTTCTGCTACAACCATGGCTTCATACTGATTGGCCCGATCAAGAGATTCGGTTAAGCTTTGAACAGAAAGCTGACTGCTGTTTGCAATAATAGCAGCATCGATGTCCGCATCTGGATTAATAACGTTCCCTTCGAAAGTTGAAAGTCCCACTTTGATACCGGGATGGAGCACTTCAACGTTGAGTTCATCCGTTTTACCACCGTCATTCGTCACGGCTTGAATCGTCGCGTTACCTGCACTAACGGCTGTTAACAGGCCGTTTGCATCAATCGTAACGGAGTCTACATCTCCGCCGTATACACTCCAAGTTACTGTCTTATTCGTCGCATTAGCTGGCTGGACTGTTGCAGTAAGCTGCTTGGTCTCACCTGCATGAAGTGAAACATCGGTTTCATTGATGATGACTCCGGTCACTGCAACTCTGGAGCGTCCATCATCATCAGATGAGTCATCATCATTGTTATTATTTCCTCCGCTGCTTGGGTTCGTCCCAGTAACGGGGGGTTCAGATTGTACCGGCTGCTGATTCACAGTAACCTCGGCACCGCTCTCACTTGTCACCTTTTGGATGACCGCATTACCGTTAATTTGAGTAGGCACTTCCGTCACAAGCTCATTGATTGTCCCGTTTGCAGTGATCGCATTCGAGTCTGAGTGATTAACAACCTTGTTAAAGTTACCATCGAGAATTATTTCATGCCCTGCGATCACATCTGCAGGAATTTCAATCGTGTCAAACCCGCCGCCTGTCAGCTCTTTTGTCACAAGCAGCGCACCGCTGCTCATCTTCGTCACCGAAACAGACGTATTACCTGTGGCTAACACACGCAATTTACCGTTATATTTGTTAACGACTAGTGCGCCTTTTACATCCACGCTGTTAAAGATAATAGAGTTCTCGCCGCCGCCTTGGGCGAAAACAGACCCTTCAACAATGACATTGTTAAGGGTAATATCACCCTCACCAACGCCTTGTGTAATATAAAGGTCCCCTGAAATAGTCATATCTTTCAATACCACATCAGCTGTGTTAATAACCAGATTCCCTTGGACATCTTCCGAATATTCACCCGGCTCAGTAATTAGCATTTGAACCAACTGATTGAAAAGGGTCACTGCTTCAGCTCTAGTTAAATGACCCAGCGGCTTAAATGAACCGCCCGGCAATCCGTTGATGACCTTCTCAGCTACAAGTGCATTAACTGCGGATTGAGCCCAGCGGGCAATATCCTGTTGATCATTAAAGTCAGCGGCGCTGTCAGAGCCCTCAATATCAAAGGCCTCGGCGATCATCACCGCTGCTTCTTGACGGGTAATTTCCCGATCTGGGTGAGCTTTGCCATTCTCGCCGTTCATGACACCTGCTGCACTCAGCTTCATCATGGCATCGTAGTACCATTTGGATGCGCTCATGTCAGAGAACGCATTCTCACCTGTTTGAATGTACTTCATAATTTGATGAATCATAGAAGCAAATTCCGCTCTAGTTACTGCATCGTTCGGTCTAAAGTCACCGTTATATCCTTGCACCACTCCATAGGCATGCCATTGATCCATGGCTTCCTCAGCCCAGTGCCCCTTAGTATCATTAAAGCCAGAAGCTAATGCCGGCAGAGGTGACAGTATTGTCATCATCATGAACATTACAGCTAGGACTAGAGAGGCTTGTTTCCGTTTAAATCCTATCATCGATAAATCTCCTTTCATCTGCTATGTTAATACACAAATTGCATTGTATCGCCTGACGCATTACACGAACATTACAGGCGTTGAATTCCGTTGGTTTTTGTCGCCTTTTTCTAATATAATAAAGGTAATATCAAGGGGCTCTCCAACTAGCCGTCTCACGGCTTTTGGATGCCCCTTGAGATGTTCAAGAACGTTGACTGATCATGATCATAATGCCAATTCACAACAGGATATACATAGAGAGGCTAATCGAATGAAGAAGATAATGACAGACATCAAGACGCATTATTATTGTTATGAAGCCTGTTACACGAAAGAGAAAGCAGAGACCATTTTATTAGTCCACGGTTTGGGCTTTAATATGACCGTCTGGGAGGATATCGTCCCGATGCTTCGAGAGCATTTCCACGTTCTTCGATGTGACCTGCCGGGTCACGGGACGTATCATACAACACTTGAAGAACCTATCTCATGGCCTGTGTTGACTCGATACATAACGCAATTGTTGGAACAGCTGTCTATCACAACGGTGCATTATGTCGGGCATTCCGGGGGAGGGCTTCTAGGGCTGCAGCTAGCATCTGAAGGCAGCGAGATCCTGCAATCATTAACATTGTTGTCCACTCCAGTCTTCATCCCGAAAGAACTCGGAAAAGCAGAAATGGAAGATCGACTAGCAAGGGCTGAATCAAATCTGATTGAGGACATTGCGGGCCCTTTCATTGACAGTTTATGTTACCCCGCTACCTCTGAAAAATCGCAGCGAGTTATTCAAATGTATAAAGAGACAGCATTGCCTGCTTATCTCGAATACTTTCATTTGTATGGTTCAACCTTACTTTCTTATCATCCAGAACAATTCCAATCGTTGAAGATCCGAACGATGATGCTCGTTGGAGAGTATGATGTTCTATATCCACCGAAGCTCCAAATGCTCAACATTAATTATTTTGACCATGCTAGATTCTTCGTACTGCCAAATTGCTCTAATCTGATGATGTTGGATCAGCCCGAAAGAGTGGCGACCTATATCACTCAGTTTATTCGAACCATCGATATTCTGCCGCGCAGAACATATAACTACACGGATAGACTCACTAGGGAAATACAAGCTATCATTGATTCTGGCATACAACAGAGCGAATCTAAGCATGTGATTGAACTGCATATCGTTCAACCGTTCCAGGTATGGATAGATGGTAAGAGCATTATGGGAAAATGAAACCGGCGAAAAGCCAAAGAGATCTTTACTTATCTACTGCTCCATCGCAGTGTCACACGTGAACAGCTATATGATGTTTTCTGGCCATCACATCCCTTAGACAAAGCCAGAAATTATCTGAGAGTGTCAATCAGTCACATTAAAAACATCATTGAAGAAAATACGGGATTGGATAGCAACGCATTTCTGTATATTGATAATGATCATTTGGAGATCACTGCGCACATCAAAACCGACTTATCAGAGCATAGTGAAGCCTTAAAGCGCATCGAACATACGGATGACTTCGAGCTGCACCAGCTGTTATTAAAAGACTATCTCAACAGCTTGCCGCCGATACTGTTTCCATCCGTCTATGACGATTGGATGGTTGACATCCGCAGCTCCATTGAGGCACGTATAACTACTCTGTGTGAGAATCTAGTGCAACATAAGACATTGGATCGTCATACTGCTGCACTGCTTCTCCAGTTTTTAATGAAGCTGAACCCTTCAGACGAAGTCTTTCGGCAGAATTTACAAGCGATTCAGGGCGATTGAAGGCTAAAAGGTTGGTATGACACCCGATAATTTAGGTCGCAGCTACTATCATATTGATCCACAAGAAATGCCCGTCAAGCCCCTAGTTGGGGGTGACGGGCATTTCCTGTAGTTAACTCTATATCAGTTCGCTAACGCTGCGCGAACTTTGGGCGCAACCTCAGTCCCGAACAATTCGATAGCTCTCATCACTTCGTCATGGGGCATCGTTCCTACGGGTACATGCAGCATGAATCGGGTAATGCCCACATTCTTCCGCAGGTGAATAATCTTCTGAGCGACGGTTTCAGGATCTCCGACGTACAAAGCCCCCTCGAAGCTTCGGGCCGCGTCGTACGCTGATCGATCATAGTGACCCCATCCCCGCTCCCTACCTAACACATTCATCACCTTCTGAGTCGGTGGGAAGAACTTATCCGCCGCTGACGCATTGTCTTCGGCAACAAAACCGTGTGAATGGGATGCAACGGGCAGCTTGGATGCGTCATGCCCTGCGTGAGCTGCCGCCTTCTTATACAATTCTACCAGCGGCGCGAATTGAACAGGCTGGCCGCCAATAATCGCTAATACCAGCGGAAGACCTAATAAGCCTGCGCGAATAACAGACTCCTGATTACCTCCGCTTCCAATCCAGACAGGCAGCGGATTCTGGACCGGTCTAGGATACACCCCCAGGTTATGTATTGCGGGGCGATGCTTGCCCTCCCAGGTCACCTTCTCCGATTCCCGAAGCTTCAACAACAGCTGCAGCTTCTCTTCGAACAGCGTTTCATAATCCTGCAGATCATAACCGAATAACGGAAAGGATTCAATAAACGAACCTCTGCCTGCCATAATCTCAGCACGTCCATTGGACAGGGCATCCAGCGTAGCAAAATCCTGAAATACACGAACGGGATCATCCGAAGACAACACCGTCACCGCACTTGTTAATCGGATTCGCTTCGTCTGCGTTGCAGCTGCCGCGAGCACAACCGCGGGTGACGATGCGGCAAAGTCTTCACGATGATGTTCCCCCACGCCAAAGACATCAAGGCCTACCTGATCGGCTAGAATAATCTCATCCACTACTTGGCGTATACGTTCTGCATGACTTATCAACTCACCGGTATGTACATCTGGCGTTGTTTCTACAAAGGTACTGATTCCTAATTCCATCCGTCATCCCTCCAACATCTGCTATCGTTATTCGCTACTGAGGTTAGCAATGAATACTTACGCTTTCTTGACGAATTCCGACTTCAACTGCATGGCACCAAAGCCTTCGATTTTGCAATCGATATTATGATCTCCATCATCAATCAAACGAATGTGCTTTACTTTTGTACCGATTTTAATAACCGATGAACTGCCCTTTACTTTCAAATCTTTGATAACCGTTACAGAATCCCCGTCAGCTAGAATATTCCCGTTAGCATCCCTAACGACCTTCTCGTCTTCTAAAGGCTCACTTCCAGCCTCCAAGGTCCATTCATGGCCGCACTCTGGACAAACTAACATCGTTCTATCCTCGTATGTATACTCTGAGTTACACTTTGGACAATTGGGTAAATTAGACATTTTCTCTCTTCCCCCTAGCATCGTATATTCTATCCAAAATATCAAATACTCGCTAAGTTGTCCAGGCTGTTGTCCAAGCATATAACATGCACAGCTCATACATTTCTGAAATATTGATATACCTTCTGCAGCTTCGCCTGATGTCTCCCCCGCGGACTCTCCATTGATCCGAATTCAAAGAACTTTACCTTTCGAATCCCTACGAATTGCAGCAGTGCTTTCCTCATCAGAACTTTATGGGCGTTATTCAGCCAAAATAATGGATACAGTGTGGGGCCCTTCATACTTGAAATACACACGGCTGATTTTCCTTGGAGCAGCCCCTTGGGCAATAACCTGCCCGTTTCCTGATAGGCAAATCCCGATGCAAACATTCGATCCATATAACCCAGCAGCATGGCTGGCGGGCGCCCCCACCAGATCGGATAGACAAAAACGATCATATCAGCCCATTTTATTTGATCTCTATACGGGGCAAGTTCAGGGTCCTTATGCATATCACGCCTGCGCTTATGCTTGTTAAAAACTAGCACAGGATTAAACCCTTCTACGTACAAGTCCACAACCTTCACAGCCTCCACATGTCCATTAGCTTCACAGCCTCGAATGACTTCCTGCATGAATGCGTAGCTTAAACTGTCATGATTCGGATGTGTAAATATGATAAGTACCTTCACCCTTACATCACCCCATTAATTATCATTTGATAACTAAAAGGTATCATGCACCCTTCTCATTGTCAAATGATAATGATTATAAGATGATTGTGAACGTCGCTCGATTTTGTTAAGGTGATGTTGTGAGGTGATTCCATGGATAAGCATGAACTCTTTCAACAATTCGTCAGATTTACGACAGCAGTACACCAGACAACCCACGACTTAACTAAGAACGTAAAACCTGCATTGATTACACCAATGCAGTACAGCATCCTGGAATACATCGCTGTCAGTCAGCCCGTCACCTTAAGCCAAATCAGCGATTGTATTCATATGTCCTTGCCTAATACAAGCCGTGAATTAAAGAAATTAACCGAGAAGCAATTATGCAAGAAATATATCGCAGATGATGATAAGCGCAAATACTATATCCAACTGACTGATAAAGGGGAGGCTATGATGCAATCAGCGTTTCGACACATTGAAGCCAGCTTCCTTCGGCGTATTGAACAATTGTCAGAGGAAGAATTGCTAGAGATTGGCCAAGCTTTAAATCTCCTTCGATCCAAAGTCTTCACCCCACGCCTTGACGAACACAACTAACCACAGGGCAGCTATGGCTCATTCCCTGTGGTTAGTTAGCATACTTAGCGCTTCTCTGTTACATTCTTGTGGCTTATATCCTCTTGCCCCTTGCGCTTATGCTTCGTGTTATACATAGCTTTATCCGCACTTACGAGCAGCGCATCCATATTTGATCCATCCTTTGGATAAATACTTGCCCCTATGCTCATATGAATGGGAATGGGGTCACCCTCGTAGAATAGAGGTCGTCTGCTCAATTGTTCCTTCAGCTGCACGATAAACTCGTTCACATCATCTGCATGGTTAATCGGACTTAAGAATAGCACGAATTCATCGCCGCCCAACCTGCCTGCTATTCCGATATGCGCAACGAAGGCTTCTAACATTCTCGCTACATGCTGCATGACCAAATCCCCCGCCTTATGCCCATAGCGATCATTGGTTTCTTTGAAGAAATCAAGATCAATCAGCAATACAGCAAGTTGTTCTTGGTGAACATTCGCATCGCTGATAGCCTTCTCCAATTGATTACAAAAATATCTTCGGTTAGCAAGCAAGGTTAATGGATCGTGGTAAGCCAGGAATGTAATCGCCTCTTGATTTTCCTTAAGTAAGCTAACATCCCTCAGAATCAATATGACATGTGGTTCGTGATCAACATGTACATAATCAGCATCAATTAGAATGTGCAGCAGTGTACCTCGATGGTTAATGACCGTCTCATAATCTTTAATCTTCTTCAAATCATCTGAGAAATAGCTCGCCCATTCCATCTGGTCATCGTTACTTAATAGATCCATAAATGACAGGCCTTGGAGATCCATCTGATCAAACATTCGCTCTGCACTTGGATTGGCTTCCTTAATTCTCCCCTTCATATCAATGAGCAGAATCGCCGAGGGATTCAGATCAAACAATACCTCATACCGCTTACCGTCGTAATGAAGAAAATCATACCGTTTCATCGTTAATTGGAGAAAGATACACCAACCAATGCCCGCAAAAATATACGGGTACGGCGGCAAACTTTTGCCAAATGAGATGTACCCGAACACTATAGTCCAGCCAAGGACAAAGATAATACCGTATATTAGTAAATAATAAATTCCTTTCTGTTCCTTAGTCTTAGCTGCAGCAATCCCCTTCGCTAGAAAGACAAGGTAGACTAAACTGATCACACAGCTGATAGTAAGAGCTGTATAATAAGGCCCGTTATATACAGGCAATTTCCAGATGCCGACCTGTGTAAATTCATGACTATTAAAAATATTCTCTCTTCTAACAAGTGTTAGAATCACCGCAATGACCGGCAAATAAAAGACATAGGGGTACACATACTTAGGCATTTTCTGATCAAATTGAGTAAGCTTGGCCATCAAATGACTCGTCAAGCAGGGAATCAACGCACCTGCATTACCAAACCAAAGCGCCACCAGCATCGGACTGTATTCAATCGGCAAATGAAATCGCACATACTCCTCTAGGAAGAGCAGCAGATAGCAGAAAATGACCAAACTCATTAACCAGTGTTCAACACTGCGTAAATTTCGAGACAGCACATCGACTCCCATGTAGAATAAACACAACATTGGGAGCACATAAACCAATAGGGGCAATAACACTTGCTGCACATTCATAGCATCACATCGTTTCTGTCAGTGTTATAACAATACCCGAATAACCATCGGATAGATTTAGATGTATTGGGTTATGCGAACTCATTTCATAATTATTATCCCCTGGACATTGAAATGGGTTCATGTAATACATATTCTACTTCGCTAATGTCATTCCTTCTTTTGGCCTATTGCAGCAGTAAATCGACTTGATCCTTAACATGCTGTCACTCACTTGCATGACAGCTGCATACGTTATATAGAATCTCATGTAAAGGAATGATTGTGTTGGGGGATATCATTAAAAAAGGAAAGGCCTATGTGTATAAAGAACGATGCCAGGCCGTCGGCCCTTTAGTGCCGGAAAAACGACAACAACGGGCTTTTAACATTCGGTTGAAGAATGCCGCCTTTTGGAAAGCACGCACGCTTCCGCCTCACCGAACTAATGGTGATGAACGAAGGTATGGCAATAAATTGGCTAGTTATTCCAAGGCATTTCCGCACAATGTACTGGGCGAGGTAAGAAGAAGTGCCTACCAGCAATACCTCAAGACATTAAGAAGTGGTAAGTCCAGACAGTTTGAGCAGCTTCCACTAGCTGGACCTACGAAGCTGGTCGACCCGCAAGCTGCCTATGCCTTCGACATGACCGGACTAGACAGCCACCAAATTGCCGTTCCCCCTCCACCCTCCTTCAGCAGTTCAGACATGTCTGCGGAACTTATCGAAATGTACTGGATGGCTCTGGCGCGGGATATCCCGTTTGATGAATATGAATCCAGTCCCCTGATTGCCCAGGCTAGTAAAGAGCTTTCGAATATCTCGGGTTATAAAGGGCCTTCAATCGATGGCAGGGTTACACCGAATATTATTTTTCGCGAAACGTTCGAAGGCACATTAGCCGGGCCCCGTATTTCTCAATTTTTGCTCCAACCGATTCCTTTTGTCGGAACGATGATAGACCAACGTAACCGCACCACTGCAGCCGGCACAGACTTCTTAACATCATACGATGATTGGTTAGATATACAGAACGGCGGACTGCCGTCAGCAACCCCTGAGTTTGACCCTGTTCCGCGCTATATTAGGAACGGACGGGATATGGCCGAATGGGTGCATAATGATCGTTCTATTGACAGCGGTGAGATCGCTTGCCGTATTATCCTCGGTTACGGTGATCAAGCGTTAGACCCTGCTAATCCTTACTATCAATCTAAGACACAAGTCGGCTTCTCAACATTCGGTCCGCCTCACATCCTCGATTTTGTAACACGGGCCGCACGACCTGCTTTGGAAGCCGCTTGGTTCCAGAAGTGGTTAGTTCATCGCAGACTTCGCCCTGAGGAGTATGGAGGACGTATACACAATCAATTGACCGGGGCCGCTCGTTATCCTATTCACCCCCAAACCCTAAATGCTCAAGCGCTTGAGGAAACATTCAAACGATATGGAACCTACCTGCTGCCTCAAGCATATGCGGAAGGTTGTCCGACCCACCCTTCTTACCCTTCTGGCCATTCTACTTTTATAGGAGCCATGGTTACCATGCTTAAGGCATACTTCGATGAATCCTTCATGATTCCAAATCCCGTTACGACCAGTAGTGACGGACTATCATTAGTGCCTTATGAAGGAACACCCCTTACGTTAGGCGGTGAACTCAATAAACTAGCCTCTAATATTGGTAATGCCAGAATTTTTGCAGGCGTACACTTTCGAAGCAGTAACGGCAATGCCATGCAGTTAGGGGAACGCATAGCCATCTCCATTATGCGAGATTACCAATCTACCTATAACGAAGCCTTCAAGGGCTTCTCGTTAACGAAATTTGACGGCACTGTGATTACCATTTAAGTCCACTAAAAAACCCTTGAAACACGCCCCTTATCCGACCCCATAATGGATCTAAATCAGGCTTGCCTCAAGGGTTGAACCCGTTCATGAAACTTACGTTTTGGGACGCATGATGCCCGTTAGTAATATCAAGGCATAGGCCCACAACAGCCATGACCCAAATATACTGTCTGCTTGCGGATCAAGATTGGTGAACACTTTGGGAAAGTTAGCTAACACTATGGAGTCGATCAACATACCCGGCAATGCAATACAAATGGACGCCTGAATTCTTTGCACAATGTTTAGTTTCTTATAGGCATATAATTGCAATGTAAAAACAAAGATAAAAGGAATAACGAGTACATAAGCTAGACTAATAAACGTAGTGTCTCCAGGTATTAGAAACCACTGTCCTGCTAATCGAAATATAACAGTAGCCGCCAACCACACAAGAAATCCCCATACCACAAAAAACACCATATTTAAAACTCCTTAACATTCATTTTGTAGACAAATAAATCCATCGTTTAATTAATCAACAATGGCTCCGGTGCAGCTTCTACGCTTCCCTTTGAATGATTCGCATCTGCCAATCGGAAATGATGCTTTGCTGCTAAGCTTTGGACGTAATACACGTCCTCCATCGTAGTACGCCCACCAATGCCGAAGCTCTTCTGTTCCTTCTCAAAAGCTAGCAGCATCGTTTCTGACAAACAAGCTAAATTAACACCCGGTTTATAACCTAAATTCTGGCCAAAAGCGATAGGTTCAGCATATTGAACTAAACCTCCCTCAATGACCATCACATCATTCCGCTGCTCCTTTACTAAGTCCCCTACGTTCGCGGGTCTGGATACATCGCAAATAATAGCTCCAGATTTAATCTGCTCTACCGAAATAATCTGTTCCATGGAACTCGTAGCTGTAATGATGAGATCCAACTGCGGAAGCTCTTCATTAAGCGCAACACTGCAGCGAATCGGAGGACGCTTGCCGCATGCAATATACATTCGTTCTATTGCTTGGATGACTTGACCTTGGGATAGATCACTCTCAGGTTGATTCAATTGTTGCTCAATATATGCAACCTCAGGTAACGCCTCCGTGATGCCGCTGGACTTAACTAGCTGCATGGTCGCCAGCAGATCCTGGCGTATCCCCTTCTCTTGCTTATGCTTGACTAACGCATGCAAGTAAATTTCGTTAGCTAATTCCCGCAGTCTCGCTGTATTCTTAACGGGATTATTGTCCCGTCCAATCAATGTCAGCGTTGTGGTATGCTGTGCTAGCAGTAACGCGCAGATCTTACCGATCGCCCCGTTAGCACCGATGACTCCGATGTTAGAGTCACCAAGATCATATCCCTTCTTATCCGCGGCATCCATCAAGGCTTCTACCGCTGTAATAATGGTCAGCGTATTGCCTGTAGTGATGGTCACGTGTTCATCTCGAAGATCATACCCGCCTCGAGTCACGATAGATGTGAAGGCTCCAAGGCCCACCACATCGGCCCCGAGATCCTTGGCTAACTTCACAGCGTTTCTGATCGTTTCAACCACTTCTTTCCTCGGCCTCTCCAGAATTTCCTGACCGCCGTAGGTCACGCCAATGAGCCATCCTTCTATATTGCCTCCACCTGGTGAACGCACCGAACGCATATGGCAAATGGTCCCGCAGCTTGCACTGTCCGCAGCCCACTTCAATAGTTCGTTTAACTGCTCCTTTGTAAATTGTTCAAATGAAGGTGTATTCTTAATCATGTCCTGTATGGAAGGATAATGACACAAGAACGCAAAGGAAGCCGTAGGCGGATCAGTAGCATCTATGCGGGAGGCAACAATAGGTGCGTTATATGGGCGGTAATTCCTAACGCAGTCTGCTCTCCTATAATCGCCTGTCAGGTATCTATAAAGTAAGTAATAATCTTTATGGTATAAAATGTCGCACAACACATCCAAACTGTCGATAAAGCGCTTGATGTCAGACATCTCCACTGTCAAAGGAGGCTGTATGCGAATGGTTTGTGATTCATTTAGAAATGGCATGACTCTAAACTGCTCGACATTCAACAAGTAGCCACTGACCAAATAACCGAACCCGCCCATCGAGGTCATCAGGGCAATTTCAAACGAGTCACTTGCATCCACGGTAGAAAACTCAACAGCAATTAACAAACCTTTTCCCCTGACTTCTTGAATGACTCCAGGCCATTTCTCCTGCAACTGCTTTAGCTGTTTTTTAAGAAATGTCCCTTTTTGCTTAACTCTATTAAATAGATTCTCGTTCTGCTTCAAGTATTCTATATACGATAGACCTACCTGCGCCGTAAAATTATTGTTGGCAAACGTTGAACTGTGGTTTAAGCCAAAGTCCTCCGTCCATATAGCACTGCGGCTAATACAGGCCGATATCGGAACCAGTCCTCCTCCAAGTGCCTTTGACAGCAACACCATATCTGGAAGCAACTGCTGCTCGGTTGTCACCGTCCAATTCCCCAATCTTCCCAATCCTGTTTGAATCTCATCCACGATGACCAAGACATCATACCTTCGGCACAATGTGATCACATCTGACAAATACGCAGGATCTGGAATACGAATACCGCCTTCCCCTTGAATAGGCTCAACAATAAAAGCAGCAATCTGATCACTTTGCTCCTCTAATATATGTTCTAATGCTGCTGTGTCGTTGTAGGCGATTTTCGGGAAAATCTCATGCTTAACAAAGAACGGCTCTTGGTATTTTCGCTGGCCTGTAGCAGACAAAGCCCCCATCGTCTTACCGTGAAACCCTTTATAGCAGGATAGAATCTTCTCTTTCCTAGTACTTGCTCTAGCCAGCTTAATCGCGGCTTCTACTGCCTCTGCTCCACTCTGAGCAAACGTGCAGATATTCAAATCATCAGGAAATAAACGAGTGAGCTCGCTTGCTAATTTATTAGCTACGTAAGGAATAGAAGGTTGGCAGAAGCTTGGTATGCTTTCAGCTCTATACGCTTCAATCCCTTCCCAAATGGCTTCTGGATTATAGCCTAGAGGCAAAGCTCCATACTGGGCTATAAAGTCCGTATACGACTGCCCCTTTTCATCAACAAGATAACACGATTCACCTTTAACAAACTGCTTGTCCATATGGAATAATTGGACCACTTTATGAACTGAAGGATTCAGTTGCTCCATAACGTATTAATCGACCTCCACTATGTATATTTCAATCGAAATTTGTAGTGCGTACGCTTCTTAAACCGCTATTACGCAGGATAATAGCCTAGAACTTACATGTTTCTGTAATCTTTTTACATTATTGTACATATTGTACTAGAAAACAATATGCAATTAGTAATATTTTCCTTTCAAAATTTGTCGAGTAGATATTCCCTCCTATACTTGTGTTGCTTCACAGTCATAAAGGCCCCCTCCAATTTCTTTTCATGATATTCAGTTGCTGGAATATATTGGTGATAAATGGACAAAAGGAGGTATGGGAATGGATATGCTTAAACGCATCATCGGCATGATCAGTGACATCGTTTGGGGGCCCCCGTTATTGATTTTGATTGTGGGGACGGGAATTTACCTCACCATTCGGTTATCCTTTCTTCAATTTGCCACGTTGCCTTACGCTTTAAAGCTGGCCTTCTCTAAGCATCAAGACCAGCAATCCAAAGGAGATATTTCACATTATGAATCATTAACTACTGCACTCGCTGCTACGGTGGGAACCGGTAATATTGCAGGGGTGGCTACAGCTGTTGTACTGGGGGGACCTGGCGCGGTCTTCTGGATGTGGATTACAGCCTTTTTCGGCATGGCTACCAAATACGCTGAAGCTATATTAGCGGTGAAATACCGTCAAGAAGACGCAGACGGCAAAATGTCAGGCGGACCGATGTATTACATAGAAAAAGGGTTAGGTTGGAAGTGGCTGGCCGTTCTCTTTGCCATCTTCGGCTCAGTGGCCGCTTTTGGTATTGGCAATATGGTACAGTCAAACTCCGTGGCCGGTGCTGTCTCTTCTGCCTTCAGCATATCACCTTGGGTCACGGGGATTATTCTGGCACTGTTTACAGG
>CAYUSG010000063.1:0-20541 GCA_964447355.1 uncultured Paenibacillaceae bacterium | reverse complement strand
GTCATAATGATAGTATCAAATCGATATTATGGTGGTGAGATGATGAATGAACACAAATCAAACACTTATAGGGTAGATCAATTTCGAACCCCGGATGGAGCTCCAGCTGATATTGTAATTTTCACCATTACATCAGAATCGAAGTCAGGGATTAAGAAACAACTCCCACATCGAGAACTCAAAGTACTGCTCATTAAGCGCAATCAGTGGCCCTTTGAGGGAAAGTGGGCGTTACCAGGTGGATTCACGCATCCTTTCGAAGATATATATACAGCAGCACAAAGGGAACTACTAGAAGAAACAGGTGTCTCAAATGTGCATATGGAATTAATTGACGTATACAGTTCCCCTGACCGTGATCCAAGAGGCTGGATGATCTCTACTGCATATTTTGCACTTGTTCAGGAAAGGCTTTTAACTCTAATTTCAAGTAATGATGAAGTATCGGGAGTTCAATTGTTTCCGCTTGATGAGGTCCTTCATGATTTGGATTTGGCCTTTGACCACAGAACGATCATTAGAGATGCCTATTTAAAAGTAAAACAGAAGATGCTGCAAACAACGATCGCCAAGGAGTTTCTGCCTGAGGCATTTACGCTCAGCGAGTTATATCAAGTGATCAAAACGGTCGTTCCAGAGTTCGAAGAAGATAATTTTATTCGTAAATTAAAAGCAACGGAACGAAGAAAAGGACTGATCGAGGAGGTTCTTGACGAGCACGGACAACCTCGCACATCTAATCAATACTCGCAACGAGCAGCACAATTGTATAAGTTTACGGATTATGTTCCGGATATATCGATATATAAATGAATGTTCAATACGAGGAGGGCTTTAGATGAAAGCATTGTTGGTCATTGATTATACGCATGATTTTGTTGACGGCGCTTTACCTGTTGGAGAACCAGCCGTTCAGATTGAACGAGCGTTATGTGATGTAACTGAACATTTTGTCCAAGCGAATGATTATGTTGTGTTTGCAGTGGATTTACATGAATTGAATGATGCATATCATCCTGAGGCCAGACTTTTTCCGCCTCATAATATCAAGGACACAGCCGGAAGGGACCTTTATGGCGATCGCCTAAAAGCGATGTATGAAACGTATCAGAATCAGATCTATTGGATGGACAAAACGCGATACAGTGCTTTCTGCGGCACAGATCTGGATCAGAGATTAGCGGAAAGAAACATTAAGGAGATTCACCTTGTGGGCGTCTGCACCGATATTTGTGTCCTGCATACAGCCGTTGATGCCTACAATCGAGGATACAACATAGTCGTTTATGAAGATGCGGTTGCTTCGTTTAATCAAACAGGACATGAGTGGGCCTTGCAGCATTTTCAACAGACTCTCGGGGCTAAAGTGGTTACCGTGAACTCGTTACTGAAGGGGGATGGTGTGAAATGAATGGAAATCTGCTGGCACTGCATACGGATAAGTATCAAATCAACATGATGTATGCCCATTGGAAGTTTGGAACACATCAGCGAAAAGCTGCCTTCGAGCTCTTCTTTCGTAAACACCCCTTTAAACATGGCTTTGCAGTATTCGCAGGCTTGCAAAGATTGATTGAATATATCAATGATTTGCATTTTAGTGAAGACATGATTCATTATTTAAGGCAACAAGATGAGCATTATGACGAAGCTTTCCTAGAGGAATTAAGCCAACTTAAATTTACTGGCAGTTTATATGCGGTCAAAGAAGGTGCGATTGTTTTTGCAAATGAACCTCTTATTCGAGTAGAAGCACGAATCATGGAAGCTCAGCTTATAGAGACAGCACTGCTTAACTTTGTGAATTTTCAAACCTTAATTGCCACCAAAGCTGCAAGAATTAGACAATCTGCTGGAGATGGTATGCTGCTTGAATTTGGAACTCGGCGTGCTCAAGAAGCAGACGCTGCATTATGGGGGACTAGAGCCTCTTATATTGCAGGATTTGATGCAACATCGAATATGCTGGCAGGGATGCAATTTGGCATCCCGACACAAGGCACTCATGCGCATGCTTGGATTCAAATGCACCAAACGGAGATCGAAGCTTTCACCCGTTATGCCGAGGCGTTACCCGATCAGGTTACATTATTAGTTGATACCTACGATACTTTAGGTTCGGGTGTACCTAATGCGATTGAAGTGGGTAAGCAACTACAACGTGTAGGTAAACGTTTAAATGCTATTCGATTGGACAGCGGGGACCTTGCTTATTTATCCCAGCAAGCGAGGGTTATGCTTGACAAGGCAGGCTTCAATGAAGTGAAGATCATAGCTTCTAATGACCTGGATGAACATACAATACATCATTTAAGATCCCAGGGGGCAGCCATAGATATATGGGGGGTAGGTACTAAACTCATTACTGCCGCTGACGATCCTGCTTTGGGTGGCGTTTATAAATTAACGGCTAAAGAAGATCATAATGGGGCGTGGGAGCCAACCATCAAGATTTCGGGTAACCCAGAGAAAGTAACCACGCCGGGCATTAAAAGCTGTTACCGTCTTCTCGATTCGAAGAGCGGGATGGCCTTAGGGGATTAACTGACACTGCAGGATGAAAGCATTGACCTCAGTCAATCGATTCAATTATTTCATCCTGATTTTCCCTACCTTAACAAAACCATTACCGATTACAAAGCGATCCCGTTGTTACATGAGGTTTTCGTTAATGGAACGCAAGTCATGGCTCTGCCCACTTTAGATGAAACTAGACAGTATCATGATGAGCAATTAAGAATGTTCTGGCCAGAGTACCGTAGAATCGTTAATCCGGAACGTTACCCTGTTGGGTTAAGTGATCAGTTATGGCATTTAAAGAAGGATTTGATCAACAAACACAGCAAGTGAATTCCTGTCGGAAAGTCCATGAATAAGCTCCATGGTTAGTGCATTTGGTAACGTTGCCTGAATGGATTGATTATGGAGTTTTCTGACATTATCTATAAGTATGTCTTAATGTCTCAATGGTTTGATCCCATCGCCACTGAGCTGCGGTTTGTTTGCCATTGAGTGATAATTGCATTCTTAAGCCATGATCGTGAATTAAACGATTTAACACTTGTTTGGCATGTTCAAGATTTCCTAATGGGACCACTAATGCGTTGTAACCATCTACGATATATTCATCATGTCCCGTACAATTTCCCACCACTGCAGTACCCCCGCAGGCCATCATTTCCATGGGAGGACCGAAGAATCCTTCGACCTGACTGAGCTTCAATAATATATCACAGCTGGAGTAGATATGTTTCATATGCAGCATAGGAACCTGAGTGAAGAAGCGATCGCATCGCCATTCAGGCTGCAGCAAACCGGTCCTGGAAACACACCAGACTTCACAATCCAGATCTTTTACGACTTCAAATGCGTCTGCCATTCCCTTCATAGGGACATCAACGGGGCCTTCCAACAAAACCCTTACTCTGTTGCCTTTATGTTCAATAGGCGGAGTAGGGTGGAAGATAGCTTCATCTATTCCATTAGGCACGTAAATGGCATGATGATTAAAGTGTTCCTTCAGCCATCTTTGAATCCAGAGTGCTTCTGTGAGGTATTGATAAGGCAGCTGATAAGATTGTAAAACTTGATGGTATTCGGTGCTGCCTTCTTGGTAGAAACGACTTTCAACGGACTGAACAAAATAATATTTTCGCTTTGCTTTCATGGTCTTAATTTGGTAAGCCGTAGTCCAGTGGGTAGCAATAAGCGCATGGAAGCGTTTATGTTTTACCGCTTGGAAGGGGAGAATGGGGACGTTTAAATTTGGAAACCAGTTAATTATTGGAATGTTGTTCATGGTTATTAAGACGACATCTAATCCTCTCTGCCTTAAGCGGTTCGCATGCTGACACACGACGGATATCCCGCCAGATAGATCTCCACTCGGAATGACATACCCAATTTTTTTTGTGAAAGGTGTACGTTTATTTAGGCCTTTTCTGAGCGATGTACGTTTTCTGCGACGTGGTTTTAGCGAGATTCGTTGACTTTTAGATGCAGTGGTTGATCGTTTAGTTATCAATCGCTTAGTAATGCGCTTTCTAAGATGCATTGGCATACATTCCCTTCATTCCAGGTTAACAGAGGACAATCCTGATTCAATATATGCTTGACAACCTGTAAAGAAACGGCGTTTGGGTAAGCGATTGTATTTTCAATAAAAGAAGCAAGAGATGGTTGTGGCAACACTAAGTATAATTTATAATACATAGATATACGATGCATTGGATTACGATGTGTTATATAGTCTGATCAGAAGGAGGGAACACACGAATGAAGATTAATAAAGAATTAATGAAAGGAAGCACTGTAGTACTTATCCTTACCCTGCTTGATAGGAAGGACATGTATGGTTACGAAATGACGAAGGAAATTGAGAAAAGCTCAAGTGGTATTTTCACATTTAAAGAGGGAACGCTGTATCCCATCCTGCATCAATTGGAAGCGGATCAACGTGTAGAATCTTATTGGAATGAGCAAGAAGGACGGAAGCGAAAGTATTACCGCATTACGAATCAAGGCAGGATGATGCTGCAAGATAAGAAGCGCGAATGGGAAATCTTCCGCAATTCGATTGATCGCGTGTTAGGGGAGGGCGGATTGTAATGTCATACCAACATCATAATCAGGTGAAAGCTTTTCTGGATCAA
Organism: uncultured Paenibacillaceae bacterium; assembly: GCA_964447355.1. Classification (GTDB taxonomy): domain Bacteria; phylum Bacillota; class Bacilli; order Paenibacillales; family CAYUSG01; genus CAYUSG01. Next base: position 15,889 of record CAYUSG010000063.1, on the reverse strand, counting down.
ATCTGCCGACCTGTTAAAGCTAAAGAATTGCATAATGAAATCAAGCTCGAAATCGAATCGCATGTAAATGACATCATTGAAGAACATCTTCGCAATGGACGATCTGAGGAGGACGCAGTTAACGAAGCTGTTGAACAAATGGGGGACCCCATTATTATTGGCAAACAGTTTCGTCGAATACATAAACCAAGATTTGAATGGGGGTTAATAAGTTCAATTTTGTTATTTATTGCAATTGCGATTCTAGCTATGTATAACGTCCAGTTAGCGCTTTCCGAACGTTTTCAGACGATGTTTCTAGCCAACAAAATGATATTCGCCGGAATTGGAATGTGCGTTATGATTATATTTATTTTCTTCGATTATCGAAAGTTGAAGATCTATTCTTGGTCCTTGTTTTTCCTTACCCTGCTGGCTATTCTGTACAGTTTTAACTTTGGAGTACTTATAAATGGCAGCCGACGTTGGCTTGATTTGGGGTTTTTGATGGTCGATGTGCTTAATGTATCACCCTATTTTCTAATGTTGGCTGTAGCTGGGATCGCTGTTAAATGGAAGCAAGAGAGGGTTGCACCCATAAAGGAGTACTTGGTCGTGCTGGGGATGCCTAGTTTACTTTATATGGCCGGACATTCCATCATACCGTTTATATTGTATATTACTGTGGTTATGGTCTTCTTGTGGCTTACCACGCTAGGTTGGAGACAGCTCTTATTACGTTTGGCTCCATTAATTATGCTGTTCGTTATACATATCATAGTTGATCCAAGCAGGGTAAGGAGAATCATTTATTTCATGAATCCGCAACAGGACCCGCATGCAAATTATATGATGCTTCAGTCGATTGAAGCGATCCGATCCGCTGGATGGTGGGGACAAGGAATGGGAGTGAAGAACGACTTTTTAGCCAATATTCATAGCGAAATGATTTTTACTTACTTCATTTATAGTTTTGGTTGGGTGACGGGATTCTTTTTGATAGCGGCGGTTGTATTTTTCTTATTGCGCCTGCTCCTAGTTGCCGTCAATATTAAGGAGGATTATGGAAGATTTATCGTGTGCGGAATACTTAGCCTATTCTTTATTCAATTTATCTGGTCGATGTTTATGTCCATAGGGTTGTTACCCATCGCAGGCATTTCGTTCCCTTTCATCAGCTATGGAGGAAGTCAGTTCATTCTTCAGCTTGCAGTTATCGGCATCATTCTAAGTATTTATAGGCGAAAGGACATGATTAAATTCAACACGTTTGAACGAATATAGATAGAAAAGTATTTTAGTTTGATAACGATGGGGGAACAATATCCTAAAAAGGTGGATGTTATAAACAAAGTCATATCACTAATTATTATAATGTTGTTTAATACATTTGTTCCAATCGCAATGGCTAATGATTCCTTTGAGTTATTCGATGTTAATAAAGGTGAGGTCGTTTCCTCAACTGATAATTCATTGTCACTTCAAACTGTGGTTAAGAATTGGATATTCTCAGCAATTGGAGTAAATAGCTCCTTTGAAATTGAACCACCAAATGGGATTGCTGTTAAGATAAAACTTACTCCACCTATTCAGGTTCAAAGTAAATGGATGACTGGAATAGTATCAGAAGTAGTGTTATTTGTATCAGAGTCTAATAGCTATCTCCCAACACTATTGATAATACGTAAAGGGGAAAATCCATTAGCTCTCCACCTGAGGGGAGAAGAAGTAAGGTCGTTCTTAAATAACAACAATATAAATAGCGAAAAATTAAATCTAGAAGATAGTCTGGCGGACTATTAATAGCGTAAACTGTAAGGGTTGTCCAGTTCGCTGATTGTTATCGACTTAACAAGATGATTTGTATTTTGTTCCGTTTAGACAAACATTGATTATAAAATGACCACATATACTCTAATAGCCCATTTCATAAGGAGGCACGTTATGTGGAATCAGAAGGTACCCGGACATTTTCAGGAGGACAGAACTAAAGCAATGCTGCTGCCGCCAGAACAATTTGCTGCTCCGACAGAATCGCTTTCAGAGAAAATGTTCATTGACCGATCACTTACAGAGAATAAATTTTGGCTCCGTATTATGAAGGAACACGCGTTATTCCTTGGCGAAGGAATGAGCCGGAACGATAAGGATTTAATTCTACAGACAGACCGTTTCTTTCAATATTTTGAACAACAAGAGAAACGAGCCCATCAAACGCCGCAATCTGTAGAAGCGGTTAGAAAATTAAACGAAGACAGTATTCAACTCGTATACGGGTTTAGAAATTTCAAGAGAAATTTACTTATACTTATCATCAATTGCAAAATCAGCGGGTTTAACTTCCCATTACTTGTGGACCATATAGCGCGTGAAGCGGAATATTTCATGAATACACTGCAAAAATTCAATCAGGGCATACTCGAGCCCATCCAAGATGCAATTATTCATGAGAATGTATTCTGGCTTCGAATCATGATGGAGCATTCCAGATTCATTTCCGCCTTGTTGGATCAATCTGAACGAAATTTAGTCATTACAGCTAGAAAATTCGGTGATGATTTTGAAGTGCTGTTAAATCAAGCAAGGGATGTAGAATCGATGTTATATCGCAAAAAACCAACCTATCCGATCATTGGAAAAGTCAATCAGGACAGTGAAAGCGCAACTGAGGAATTACGGGACTTCAAAAAAACTGGCCTTGAGTTGATTCAAACCTGTCAAATTAGAAATGTGATTAATCCGCTGCTTGCTGATCACGTGGTTCGTGAGGCGGAACATTTTCTCTTTATGATCCGGGTACTGGAAGAACGGTTAAAGGAAAAACGTGCGAAGGAACAATTAGGAACGGGATAAATGTAATGTGACTTTCAAGTACAGCCGGCCTTGTATACGAGGTCGGCTGTATTATTTTCCTAATCGATAAAGGAGTATATTGCATAATGTCGAAATGTGTATCGCAGTGTACAGAGAACAAGGAGGTGTGCTGCATGCATACATTTCGTGCACGTAGACATAGCCCGTTTAATGATGTAGAAGATATTGAATGGCTTGAAGCGTTAGAGCAAGAACTATTAAATGAGTTAGATCATTCACCTTCATATGATTTAAAGGAACAGCGATTTTATCTCAACTTAAGGTTATGGGAGCTCCAGCCTGATCAGGATTTTTATCTGAATTCAATTATTCGATTAGTTCTAGATTTAGGGTGGGATTTAAAGCGCCGCTCTATCAATTACGAAAAAGCTTATCAATTTTTTGATGACCTCATCAAAATGGCCCGGCCGAGATCCGTACCGATCGCGCATTATCGATTAGGATTTATAGAAATGTACAATAAGAAGTATCGAAATGCCATCAGGCACTTTGAAAAAGCGCTTAATCCACTGATGCAGAGGGATCGCAAGCCTTATAGCCATGAATGTTTAACTGATTCGCAGCGCATGAGAGCGCAAGTTCAATTAGCCGTAGCCTTATCAAGGTACAGCTATGAAACAGCACTTCTTGCTAAAGAAGGGTATAACCAGCTTGGGCAGCCAGAAGATGCAGATGTGGACAATATTATACGATTGGAGCAAGAAGTGCTGAAGCTTGAAGCGCATCCATTTACGATCTTCACACCCACTGGCCGCAAATCAATATCAGATCAAGCCTACAGAGCCCTATGTACAGATGAAACTGCCTTTATCTTTGATGCGACTGATCATGATTGCTCAAGACTTATCATTCATGGCAGAAGCTGTGTCCTGTCCCCGCGACGTATGTCTATACTTGAGATTTTGTTTAGCAGTATGAAGGCTGTATCACAAAGCGACATATCAGATCTTCTTCATATGCCTCAAGTCAGTCGATATATGCGTGCTTTGAAGGATGATTTAATAAGGCATGGGTTAGAAGAACAGGTCATTCAAGCGAATCAGGGTTATCGTATCCATCATGCCAATCCCATTCTCATTTACAATACAAATGATCCTAAATATATGCTGTAAGTTCATCTGAGAGGATACTATGAAAGTTACAAGTTAAGTTGTCAAGAGCACACTTTCAATACGCCTTACAACGGTTGTAATGTGTCCCCCTTACAATGAAATTAATTCAATGAAGGGGGATATAAGCATGAAACAATTCAAACACACGTTAGTTGAACTGTTAAGCATTCAAGGACCAAGTGGTAAAGAGAGCAAGGTGGCAGCTTATTTAATGAAGAGGCTGTCTGAAGTTCAGTTTGATATCAGATTGGATCGTTATGGCAATGTGCTGGCTGAAAAAAGGTATGGTTCCGGACCTGTCATTGTGCTATCCGCTCATATGGATACCGTATTGCCTTTTGAACCGAATAGGAAACTCATTTGGGATGGTGACATTCTGCGAAGTTCCAGCGGGATCTTAGGTGCGGATGATCGAGCGGGAATAGCCATTATTTTAGAAGTCATTCGTCTGCTTGAGCTCAATAGACCAACTGGCACAATTAAATTAGCGTTCACTAGAGATGAGGAAGTAGGTAGGCTGGGATCAAACGCCATTTCGCCGAAATGGTTGCGAAACGTTGACATGGCCATTGTCGCCGATCGCAGGAATCGCCGGGATATTGTGACGTCGTGCAGGTATATGGATTTTTGCTCTGAAGCTATCGGAGCCTATTGGGAACGTATTGGAAGGCAAGTACATCAACCGGATTGGACAATTTGTCAAGGCGGGATCAGTGATGCGTTAACCTTTGCAGAGCATGGTATTCCCAGCGTTAATCTATCCTGTGGGTATCAACATGAACATACTGAGTTTGAAGAGCTGCATTGGCCGTCCGCTTTGGATTGTGCTGTACTAATTGCTGAAGGCGTTCAACAGTGGAGATCGAACAAGCCTATCATTCGAGCTGATCAAGCCGCTATGCATGAGTTAACAACTGCTCTGAAGAAAAGAGGCTTCATGGTTACCCATAGCGGCAATACATTGCTGCTCCCCAAGTGCAGCTCCGTCAGAGAAAGGAAAGACCTGCAAGAAATACTTAATAGCATTCATATTCCATCTGAATCAACGGAGCAAGGTTTATTGCTTACTTCGTTTCGTTGGCAACCGGAGCTTGCTGAACATATACAATTCTTCAAAGGTTATAACAGTGAATCCTGGTTTCCGCAACACATTGATAGCTGGAAGACGTTTACGAAGCGGAGACATGGCTTAAAGTTAAATACGCTTCATCTCGACCCAGCGATTGCTTACCTGGTTAAACAGCTGAGTGCTGCTGGTATAATTACGGTCATGAGCTGTGACGGACATGGCAGAAGAGCACCTTCGATATGGTTTTCAGGGTGCTTTAGTGCGGCTTGGTTTGAATTGATAGCTCAGAAGATCTTAACAAACGCTGAACTGAACTATCGATGGATGGTGAAAGCGGATCAACGCGGACAACGGATCTTAACGGCAATCCAATCTGATCGCAGGCCATGGGATTTAACAAACATTCAAGCTGACGCTGTAATGATTGGCGAATGGTTCGAGCAGCATGCTGATGAACTAAGTCAATTTAGACGCAATATTTTCAAATATCGCAGTATGAAAGCCCATGCATGTCATCTTTCAGAAAACTATGAGCAGCTAAAGGCTTGGATGCAGAGCTGTTTAGATTTATCCGAGATAAAGGTATAATAGACGGGTGTATGAATGTAGTTAATGTTATTAAGCAGGAGGAAGCTAAATGAATCGCCGTTATAAAATTACAAGAACCATTCAAGATCAATCCGAGCAGATCATCACCTTGGAGGAATGTAAGTCGTATTTTAATTCGAGACCAGATTTTACATATACGAACGTATTCACTGTAAAAGGACCCACGTCGATGTCTGTTGAGGGAGAATTCTTCATGTGGATCGCAGGCGATACGGTGATACCATTCCGCCATTATGAGGGAGAGATTTATGTTTCTGGAACGAACGATGCTGTTATACCTACATTGCATCAAGTAGCAGAACATTTGGGAGCTCAAGTGGTTGAAGGTTAATGGTTCGCTGCACAGCAGCTGATATAGTCAGAAGATGAGTTGACAAAACCATACGCATTTAATAAAGTGAAGTTGAAATAAAATGATCGGAAGGGTGAGCCAACGACGATGAAGTACTAATCCTATGTATGAAAGCTGATCAATTGATGGAATACGATGAGGCGGCGAGACTTGCTGCATTGTTTCTTATGCCTTCAATTGATGGTTTCAGAATAGGATTGCACTTCTATAGTTGGGTCTAAAGAGCGCAGTCTCTTTAGATATCCACCTGTAATTATGCCTCCTATTCTGTATGTTCAGATAGGGGGCATTTTGTTGTCCCCTGAATCTCAATCAAGGGGATGGTACCATGATGTTACTGGAAGCATACCAATTAAAATATTATATTCAAGACCGTCTACTGTTAGAGGTAGATAAGCTCCACATATACAACCATGATCGAATTGGCGTAGTGGGCCGAAATGGCAGTGGGAAAACAACATTATTCAATATTCTTGCGGATGCAGTCGTTCCGGAACAAGGGACTGTTATACATCACGGAGGATGTGAACTGCTGCCGCAGCTCAAGAAAGCAGATCCTCTAAAAAGCGGAGGAGAAGTGACTCAAAGATATATTAACGAAGTGCTCATGAACGCTGCCCCTCTATTGATCGCTGATGAACCCACTACGCATTTAGACCAAGCTCACATTGAATGGCTGGAGAAGAAACTGCTGCAATGGGAGGGGGCCTATGTGATTGCATCACACGACCGAGCTTTTCTAGATGCCTTGTGTACAACGATATGGGAAGTTAACGAGGGCAAGGTCAATGTGTATAAAGGAAACTATAGTGAATATGCAAAACAGAAGGAGTTGGAACTGCGGCAAAGACAAGCAGCATATGAACAGTATGAAACAAAGAAACAACAACTTGAAGAAGCGATAGCTTTGCGGAAGCAAAGAGCAGAGCGAGCAGTAAAGGTGCCTAAGAAAGAAAAGCTTGCCGAATCGAATTCAGCAGTGAGCAAGCCTTATTATGCGAAGAAACAGAAGACATTGCAGAAATCTGCCAAAGCCTTGGAATCACGAATCGCTAAACTCGAAAAGGTTGAAAAGGTGAAAGAGGCTGCTCCGTTAAAAATGAATGTGCTGGATTCAGAAACGATAAAAGATCGTATCATTTTACGTATCCAAGATGTATCAGCGATAATACCTCAACGTGTCCTGTGGAACAATGCTAATTTTCATATTAGAAGTGGGGAAAAAGTCGCCATCATCGGACCCAATGGATGTGGAAAGACCACATTATTAAACATGATTCTAAATCAAGAGCAGGGGATACGCTTATCTCCGTCCATCAAACTCGGATACTTCAGTCAACATTTGAATATTCTAAATACCGCTAAGACGGTCATTGACAATGTACGCTCTACTTCAAACCAAGATGAGACCACTGTTCGCACCGTACTGGCAAGAATGCATTTTTATAGAGATGACGTTTATAAACCTGTTGAAGTGCTTAGCGGGGGAGAACGTGTAAAGGTCGCGCTGGCCAAGGTATTCCTTAGTGAGTGTAATACGTTGCTGTTAGACGAACCAACTAATTTTTTGGATATTGAAGCGGTCACTGCATTAGAATCGCTGCTGAAAGAATACGAGGGTACCGTTATATTTGTTTCACACGATCGAAGAATGATAGAAAATGTAGCAAATCGTTTGGTCATAATCCAGGACCAGAAGCTCCATTGGTTCGAGGGCTCCTTTCCAGAATATCTGCACACGACGGAGAACAAACAGCAGCAACGACCAGATCCCAATGAAGATCAGCGACTGCTGCTTGAAACGAAGATAACAGAGGTGTTAAGCCGTCTAAGCATTGAACCATCTGAAGCGCTAGAAGAAGAGTTCCAACAACTGCTTGCGGAGAAACGTAAACTCGATCTAACTTAGGCGAATAAACGATCCCGATTTATGCTGCACCCGTCCCAAGCTTGGCACAGACACTTCGATAGGCAATGGCACTTTATGAATATTGAATGTGTTTATCTTATTTTCATTAACAATAGAGGTTATAATGATAGAGAGCACCTTAGTGGCAAGACATTTGAACAAGGAAAATCCCACCACGACGATGATTGTTGCGTTGGGGGCTTTTCATGTTAGATAGAAAAGAGGAAGTGTTGTGAAGGAACGGGAATTATACTTCCACATAAGTGATAAACACATTCAATCTGTATGCGGCAAACATTCCAGTCGGAAGGGTGAAACCTATCGTAAAGCGGGTAAAGTGATATTATCACTCTTAGAAGCAAGTGATGATCACTGGGTGTATGAAGCGACTGTAAAGGATAACGACAACTGTCAGGTCACTATCGAAATTCGTTCGGACGGTACGATTGCGGCTGATTGCGTATGCTCACTTCATTTTTCATTCGAAAAATACTGTAAGCATATTGCCGCTGCTCTTCATCAAATTAAGGTTGATCAGCAAGTTGAGAGGAACGCCGCGGAAACTTCAGATATGGAAAAACAAGGCTTCAGTCGCCCCTTGGAGGCGCAAGAGCTGCAGTTAGTTCATCACGTATTAGAACTCTTCAAATACCAACCGCATCCATCTACGGGGCTCATGCGTCGATTCGATAACCGAACCACGCTGTCAGTTGAATTCCACGTTACTCCGTATCTCCGAGGCTCGCGCAGTCATTTATTAGGTATCGAACTCAGGATAGGCCCAGGAAAGCGTTATGCCGTACCAGACATCCGAGAATTTCTCAGTCGGGTTGAACAGAGTGAACCTTGTGCTTTCTCACGTCATTTTACATATGACCCAGAGCTGCATTGTTTTAATGCTGAGGATCATGACTTGTTTATTCAACTCATGGAAGTTTGTCGCAACGAGAAGCTGCAGCGTGAGATAGTGGGAACACTCTACACAGGAGAAGTAGTAGCTACACAGATGCTCCTGATTCCACCTTTTGCGTGGAACACCATCGCCACTAAGCTTGCCAAAGCTTCATTGGTTATCTTGAACCATGAAGATCGACAGGAGCGTGGCATTCAATTTACAGACGAAGCATTACCCCTTCAATTCATATTCGACCAGCGAGAGGACGATTCAGTCCAACTTGAAGTCAAAGGATTGAGAAATATTCTCATTCTGGATATGTATGGAATAGCTTTGTCCGAAGGCTGTTTCTTTAAGCTTAAACCTGATATGTGCAAGCGTTTAAATGAATTGCAGAAAATGATGCAGCAGAACGACACTGAACGTATCAGAATACCACCACAGCAAATGGAGACCTTCTTTGAACGTGTTATCCCTGGCTTCATGAGTCTTGGAGACGTCCGTATTGCACAAGCTATATCTGATCGTGTCGTCCAATTGAAGCTAAACGCTCGAATTTATTTAGATCGGGTACGGGAACGGCTATTAGTCGGCATAGAGTTCCAATATGGTGATATCGTTATTAACCCTCTGGAACATGAAGGATCTCGGAGAGGTGAAAACCGCATTCTGATCCGAGAGGGAGAGAAGGAGCTTCGGATTCTTGATCTTATGGATTCGGCTGGTTTTGCCAAGACCGAAGGCGGGTACTATGTACAGGATGAAGAGAAGGAATTTTATTTCCTTTACCATATTGTTCCCTTATTGGAGAAGCTAGCCCGTTTATATGCCACAACTGCCGTAAAAGAAAGGCTGTACACTGATCATCCGCCACCGAGAATATCAGTTAATCTTGATGAACGCACACATTGGTTAGAATTTCGTTTTCAGATGGACGGCATCCCTGAATCGGAGATTAAGGACATTCTACACGCATTGGAGGAAAAACGCACATTTCACCGCTTACGCAATGGGGCGTTGCTCCCTTTAGAGACAGCAGCGTTTCAAGAGATGGTTCGTTTTCTAAATGAAGTCAAATTACCGAAAGGTGAAATCTTGGATTCGCGGTGCAACCTTCCTGCCGCAAGCAGTCTGCATCTGTTGGATGCTTATCACCATGATCCCACGGGTATCATTCAGATTGATAAATCCATCCGAAGGTTGATTGAACATCTACGTGATCCAGAGTGCCTTTACTTTACCGTACCTGAACAGCTTGCTCCAGTGCTTAGAGATTACCAACTCTACGGGTTTCATTGGTTTAAGACCTTGGCTCATTATAGGTTCGGCGGCATTCTAGCTGATGACATGGGACTCGGTAAGACCATTCAAAGTATTGCATTTCTAGTCTCTGAACTAACAGAGATACGTGATCGACAACAACCGGCGCTGATCGTGTCACCCGCCTCACTGACCTATAATTGGCGAAATGAGCTGCACAAGTTCACACCTGAAATTCGTACTATAATCGTAGACGGCACACCCGCTGAACGTTCGTCTTTAATAAAAGAAGCCAAACATTATGATGTTCTTATTGTCTCATACCCGTTGCTGCGCAGAGACATACAATATTACAGGGAGCACGCATTTCATACGCTCATCCTAGATGAAGCACAGACCATTAAAAACTACACCACTCAGACTGCGCGTGCGGTAAAAGCACTTCGTGCTAAGTATCGATTCGCGCTTACGGGAACGCCGATAGAGAATAATCTGGAAGAGCTATGGTCTATCTTTGATGCGGTCTTCCCGGGACTTTTCCCGAACCGAAAAGCTTTCAATGAGCTATCACGTGAAACCATAGCCAAACGAGCACGCCCTTTTCTATTAAGGCGAATGAAACGCGATGTGCTGCAAGAGCTTCCTGAGAAGATTGAAACGCTTCAAGTATCCGAGCTGCTGTCAGAACAGAAGAAGCTGTATGCTGCTTATCTTGCGAAACTACGGCACGAAATGCTCGAGCACTTGGATGCAGATGACTTTCAGAAGAACCGAATACGTATCCTAGCCGGACTTACACGATTACGCCAAATTTGTTGTCACCCTGCATTATTCGTAGAGGGGTATAAGGGTCAATCCGCTAAATTTAAACAATTGTTAGAAACGATAGAAGATTGCCTCAAAGCTGGTAAACGCCTGCTTGTGTTCTCACAGTTCACGGAAATGCTCAAATTGATTAGCAGGGAATTAGGTTATCGAGGGGTTTCTTTCTTCTATTTAGACGGCAGCACACCTGCTTCTGAACGCTTTGAGCAATGTTCCCGTTTCAACGAGGGGGAACGTGATCTATTCCTCATCTCTTTAAAGGCCGGTGGCACCGGATTAAATTTGACGGGGGCTGATACTGTAATATTGTACGACCTTTGGTGGAATCCTGCAGTCGAGCAGCAAGCTGAGGATCGCGCGCATCGCATCGGTCAGAAGAAGGTGGTACACGTCATCCGATTCATCGCCCAAGGAACGATAGAAGAGAAGATGTTCGAACTCCAACAGAAGAAGAAAAACTTAATAGCCGAAGTGATCCATTCAGGTGAAGAAGCCATATCTGCTCTCACTGAGCAAGATTTCCGGGAGCTTTTGTCAATTGAATGAAGCAGCAAACGGAGCGAGAGAATAGGAAGGAGAATGATGGATGAAAGCACATGAAATGATGATCAATCAAGTGTACAAGGTTAAAGACAATGCAACCGTACTGTCAGTAATAGAAAAGTTTATAACATATAGAATCAGCGGATTGCCGGTCGTGAATGACAGAAACGAAGTTGTGGCGTATGTCAGTGATGGCGATATTATGAGGTATATTGGAAAGCATGAAGATCGTATCATTGATGTGTTCTATTACACGCATGTTATTCAAGGCGATGATGAAGAATTTGACTTGAGAGTTCAGCGTTTAGCTAATCTTAATGTATTATCGATAGCAAAGCGGAAGGTTATTACGGTTAACTGGGATGAAGATATTGAAGACATTGCGGCGATTTTAGGGAAAAAGCAAATTAAAAAACTGCCAGTTGTGCGAAACGGCATATTAGTAGGGATCATTAGCCGCGGGGATGTTATTAGACATGCATTTAAATCGATGATTTCTAATTAACATTTCCCAGGCAAGCGCATGAATCGACTTCTTATTGGCGTTTACATGGAACAAAGGCAAGAAAATGTTCGGTCTTGTCGAATTTATCAAGGTGATAAAGGAATCTTATTGAAAATATTAAAGTTAATGCTTTTTCGTGAGCGTATCAAAGGGTATAATTAAAAGCAATGTTATCCGACGCAGCGAACTTAAACTTACGAAATGATTTTTTAATTATACTTTGAGGTGAAGCTAATGCAATCGAATATTGTGAAACCAGAGCCAACAGCTTATTCAAGATCGAATCCATTCCAAGCGAAAGTATTGAAAAATATCAATCTAAACGGGAACGGATCAAGTAAAGAAACTAGACATATCGAACTGTCCTTAAAAGGATCTGATCTCTCTTATAATCCAGGGGACGCCTTAGGTATCGTGCCTTCCAATGATCCTGAATTAGTTGCAGCTATTATTGAGGAAATGAAATGGGATGCCGGGACTCCAGTTGAAATTAATAAGCAGGGTGATACACTGCCTTTACAACAAGCTCTGACACAGCATTTTGAAATTACGTTACTATCCAAAAAAATCCTTCAGCAGGCGGTTCAATTTACTGCAAATTCTGAACTTGCAAAGCTGTTAGAAGATACTAGTGCAGTTAAAGAATATGCAAGCGGAAGAGATCTATTAGATATGCTGCGTGATTTTGGTCCGTGGAATGCAACCGCTCAAGACATTACATCTGCTCTAAGAAAAATGACACCCCGTTTATATTCTATTGCCAGCAGCATTGCTGCTGCACCAGACGAAGTGCATCTAACCATCGGTGCTGTGCGCTACACAACACACGGTCGTTTAAGAAAAGGGGTTTGTTCTATTCAATGTGCTGAACGCACACAAGATGGCGATACATTGCCGGTGTTTATTCAGCCGAACAAACACTTCCACCTGCCTGCGTCGCAAGACAGCGATATTATTATGGTAGGTCCAGGGACTGGTATTGCGCCGTTCCGTTCCTTTATTCAAGAGAGAGCTGTTAATAAATCAGCCGGAAAATCCTGGTTATTCTTTGGTGATCAGCACGCTGCTACAGACTATCTCTATCAAGACGAGTTAGAGCAATATCAGAGAGAGGGCGTGCTTACCCGAATTGAGACGGCTTTCTCACGTGATTCCGAGAAAAAAGTTTATGTTCAGCATAAAATGCTTGAGCACAGCAAGGAATTGTTCGCGTGGTTGAATAACGGAGCTTATTTCTATGTGTGCGGTGACAAGACTTATATGGCTAAGGACGTACACAACGCATTGCTTGATGTCATCGAACAAGAAGGCGGTATGACACGGGAAGCAGCTGAAGCCTATTTGAATGATATGCAGGAGCAAGGCCGCTACCAACGTGACGTATACTAACAATTAAATCATATATCTAACACTGCACCTTCCGTGTTTGGGCATAAGTCCACCCTTGGGAGGTGTAGTTTTTTGCCATGTTGCATATGAGCTTTGATCCGAAATTTAGTTGCTAAGACTTGCATTGATACAGATGCTTCGACAAACGTTCCTATTTTCCACCTATTTACAATTAGGTTTTGGCGACACATAATGGACGTGTACCACCTAATATTAGATAGGAGTGAAGCCGATGTCTAAGAAAATTTTAATTCTGACAGGGGACGCCGCTGAAGTATTGGAAGTGTATTATCCTTATTTTCGTGTTATGGAAGAAGGTTACGAAGCGGTTATCGCTTCACCTAGCAAGAAGGTGCTCCATACAGTTGTGCATGATTTCATTGATGGTTGGGAGACCTTTACCGAGAAGCCGGGACATCTGCTTCCTTCTCATATTGCATTTGAAGAAGTGACTCCATCTGATTATGATGGTGTGATCATACCGGGCGGTCGAGCCCCAGAGTACATTCGAAACCATCCACATGTCCCTCGTATTCTGAATCACTTCCTGGAGGCTGACAAACCAGTGGGGGCCATCTGCCATGCTGCACAAGTGTTCTCGGCACTTGAAGACCATACGTACTTCCAAGGGCGCACGATGACAGCATATAATGCATGTAAGCTGGACGTGGAACGGCTAGGAGCTAGGTACGGAGAGGAAACGCTTCATGTAGATGGTAGATTGGTCACAGGTCATGCTTGGCCTGATTTACCTGGATTTATGCGGGAATTTCTGAATTTATTGAGAGGCTAATTCATAAGCAGGCCACTTACATTAGGATTCTTTCTAATGGCAGTGGTCTTTTATTTGCTCTGAAGAAATAAAACTTAATGATTTATTGGAGGAATATGGAATCTGTTGCAGAAGTAATGATATGAAAGTTGAAATAGGATTCATAGCAAGGAGGCACTTGATTGACAAGCCAATCTACCAAAGATAAACATAGTAATAATGGTCAATATTACGCATATCGAAAACGAATTCACCAGAACATCGTTAGAACATTATTGTTAGGATACCCTTCACAAGCACAGCCCGAAATTACGTTTATGGGTGGCGGCACAGCAACGGGTAAATCCACCATTCGTGACATCCATCTCAGTCAATTACCGAATCCGGATGAATTTATTATTATCGATTGTGACTCCATTAAAGAAATGATCCCTGAATATAAGCAACTGCAGAAGGAGAATAAAGATACCGCTGCGAATTTGGTCCATCAAGAGAGCGGTGACATAGCTGAAATGCTGTTGGAAGAAGCTCTTCAACACAGACTTCATATTATGTTCGACGGGACTATGAAAGATTACGAATATTATTACGATTTAATTCAAAGAATTAAAGAAATGGGTTATATCGTATCCGCCCTTGTTGTACATGCACCTATTGAAGTTGCTTTTGAACGGGAAGAAGAGCGTGCGCTGATTGATCAGCGACGAGTACCTAAATGGGCTATCGAAGAATCGCATGCAAAAGTAGGGGAGACCTTCGGCAAATTGAAATCGTTATTCGATGCCTATCGTTTATGGGACAACTCAGGAGATTTTGAACAGGCTAGAGTTATATTAAGGAGAAGAGACAGGGATTCAGAAGAGGAAGTGATCGATGCTCGGATCGTTGCTGAATTTTTCCGTACCGAGTGATTTTTTCCGTCATATGCATATACTAAATATAACGATACCATCGGAGGTGCGGTTCATGATAGGCAGCGATAAGACGTTCAGCCCTTCCAAGTCTTTATTTAATCTGGCCCAAGACCAAGTTGAAGAAAAAGCGATATCATTAATGAGACACAGAAAATTGCAACACAAGGAGCGTCTTAAGCGCGCCAGAGATTCAAAATCATAGGTAAACCTAAGCGCTCAACTATTCAAGACGTACATTTTATGGTAATATATAAGTATAAATACATTCTAAATTCTCAACACTATTAATGTCTAAGAAAAGGGGGCCACTCCTATGATATTTAATAAAGCACAAGATTCGGTTGAAGAGAACATCAAAACACTTATGGCTAAACGTAAAAAAGAACATGAACAACGTTTGGCACAGGCCATCTCTAATGAAGCTAACAGCAAGAGCGTCCGAGAAGCCGCAACGGGATAAATTATATATGTCACAGACTGATCATGCGATCGGTCTTTTTTTTGGCTTATTTAATGTTTGAATAGCATACATTTGGATATGGAATTTGGTGACTTATAGGGACGGTGAGACATTTATCGTGTCGGCATTGGGATTTATTGGCCGCGGGACGGGAACTTACACTTTTCTTTCGACATATTCCACAATGTGCATTGGTACTTTTGTACCTTTCGGATCATGGGAATATTGAAACATAATGTTAACTGTTGTTGGTTATTTAGTATTTCTAGGAGGAAACAGAGGTTGTTAAAAATAAATTGGAAACCATCTATATTGTTATTTTTATTCATATTGTTTTTTTTATCGGGATGCAGTTTTCTTGATAATAATGTTAGAGCTAAAGCATAATGTCCAGAGATTGACGGCGTAAGTTGTCCTGCCGA
>CAYUSG010000062.1:0-20550 GCA_964447355.1 uncultured Paenibacillaceae bacterium | reverse complement strand
ATATCATATTAAGCCAAATGATTGGAGACTTAAGAAGAGGTCTCTTTTCTTCTTTGATAAGGAGGATTTACAATAGAGTGGACAAACAGACTACTGCAGCGGATGTATCGAATTCGGTGCCCAATCGAAAAGGGCAGAAGGCCCCTTCGCTATGGCGTGATTATATAAACATCACGAAACCAGGTATTATTCGCTCGAATTTATTTGCAGCTTTCGGAGGATTTTGGGTTGCGTCAAAATGGGATATCGATGTGCTGTTACTGCTGTATACGATGATAGGTACGGCACTGGTCATGGCTTCGGCTTGTGTATTCAACAACTATTTTGACCGCGAAATGGATACAAAAATGGAAAGAACCTTGGACCGGCCTACGGCAACGGGACGCATTAAGCCCAATCATGTCATGATTTACGCCATTGTGCTGGGTGTTGTCGGTTTAGGTGTATTAACAGGGTTAGTCAATGTGATTAGCGGCTTATTAGGGCTAGTCGGGTTATTCTTCTATGTGGTCGTCTACACGTTATGGTTAAAACGAACCTCTACTTGGAGTACTTCCATTGGCGGGGTTTCAGGCTCTATGCCGCCTGTGATTGGCTATTGTGCTGTAACTGGACAAGTTGATGCAGGGGCGTTGTTGTTGTTTGCCATTCTGTTCCTATGGCAGCCACCGCATTTCTGGGCGCTGGGAATTCGGCGCAAAGAAGAATATAGAGCAGCAGGCTTTCCTTTGCTGCCTGTCGTTAAGGGAGTGAAGCGCACAAAAATTCAAATGATTCCTTATGTTGTGCTTCTGCTTCCAGTGTCAGCATTCATGTATGTACTAGGATATGTAGGGTATATTTACTTGATTGTCTCTTTAATATTAGGTTTGATGTGGCTTGTTATTTGTCTGCGCGGCTTTAAAGCGGAACAAGATGAGCCGTGGGCCAAAAAAGCATTTATGTTCTCTATATATTACCTTATGATTACATTCGCTGTGATGATTATTGATACAGCGAGAATATAACAAACGGGAGGTGCTTATAGCATCATGGTTAAGAAAAATATGGTGGTTTTAATTGCAGTTCTAGCAGTGTTGATCGCTTTAGGCTGGTACTTATATCAAACTTACTTTGTTACAACCTATCCAGTGATTAAAGCAGCTCCGGCTTTTGAATACACGAATGTAGATGGGAATCAGGTCAGTTTGGAAAGTACGAATGGAAAGGCGCGTTTAGTGTATTTTTTCTATTCTAATTGTCCAGATGTTTGTTTGCCTTCCACCTACATTTTGTCTAAAATTCAAGGGCACTTGAAGGAAGCAGGCGGCTTTGGTGAAGACACAGCCTTAATGTCAATTACATTCGATCCGGATTTTGATACGATTGAGCGTTTGAAGGAAGTGGCTGCAAGCTCTGCAGTTCAAGCTGACTTGAGCGGCTGGTATTTCTTAAGAGGGGATCAGCAGGACGTCATGGATACTGCAGAGGCATACAACATCCCCGTCATGAAATTAGAAGACGGCACGTATGCTCACTACAACTTATTCATCTTAATTGATCCGGATGGCAACATCAGGAACTATTACAATGCAGGTGATATTGAACTGGATCCTGCTGATGTAGCTAAGGATATGGTACGCTTAAGCAAGTAATCCTTTATAGAATGAATGCCATGCGCAGCATCACGACATGAAGGTCCCGATACGCTTCAGAGGGGCTAAAACTTCGATATTAGTACAAAACAAGCTCGCGGTCGGATTCGACCGCGAGCTTGACTCTACTCACTAACCTTTCCACAAGCTGTATGTTGATCGTCACTAATGTTATAAAGTTAATTCAATTCCTCGGCTGACCACTCACGTTTTACTTGCAGCTCGGGCGGATACTGAATGTATTGTTCCAGTCCGGCTTTCTCAAGCTGTTGAATGATGTATTCATCAGGCGTGCCTTCTACACCAGCGTATCCTTTTCGTGTATACATGTGTTCTGCATCTGGGAAGGCTTCGCTCAACACAGCACGTATTTTCTTGCCGGATGCATCATTGTCAGTGAATATAAAAACCAATTGTTGCCCGATTGCAGTTTTGAGTTTTTCAATCCGTTCCGTACCAGGTGTTCCGAAGGTGCAATGGACGGTAATGTCGGAATGAAGCAATTTCCTCAATCTGCTTCGGTCATTTTTCCCTTCTACTATGACAGTATATGGCATATGCTGAAACCTCCAGTCCATTCATCAGGTATGTAGTCATTATACTCGACAATAGGATGGATTTTAAACGGGATGTGACATTTATTTCCCGGGTAATGCAGGCTGTGTCGAAACGTTATTTGCTCGTTGCAGTCTTTGCATACCATGGACCAAAACGGAACGGAAGTGTACAAAGCGCGAGCATAAGGGAAAGAAATGCGGCGAAATAAGGGGATGTCGTATCGCGAATGAAGCCTGATAATACAGGTCCCAAAAAGGCGCCGATTGAATAAGCAACGGATAAAAATGCGAAAATTTTGCCGTACCGTTTAGCATCCGTGTTCTCAGCAAGAAAGCTGGCTAATGCAGGATATATGATCCCCTTGGCCATGCCGATGCAGAATAAGCTGGCTGCTAAAGGAATGGGCCAATCAATGGCCATACCGAAGAAGCATAGTGCTAAGGTTAAGCAGCCCCAAACCGACCGCATAAACGAGGAGTATCTGTGTATAAAGAGCATACTTAACGTCACTAAAGCGCCTAAACTCATAATCGAGAACAAAATGCCGGACGTCATGATCGAATCTTGGACCGATGCCATCAGCGGAAGTTCGAAGAATAGAATGCCCTGCGAGCATGAAAGGGCTAATGGAATACAGAAGAATAATAATGGAACAGCAGCCTGTTCATTGGTATGATTTAAGGTAGGGTCAGGCTGACCGCTATTCCGTGAAGTTTCGTAAGCTGCTGTTGAAGGACGACGTTCTTTAATGACAAATAAGGCCCAGACCCCAGTGATTATTAATATACAGCCTAAAACGATAAAAGCATAATGAAAGCCAAACTTGGCTACTAAAATGGCGCCAGCTGCGGGAGATACAACGGATGCAAGCGTGTGAACCAAGCCGTTCCCCGACATGAGCTTGCTCTGGGCAACGCGATCCGTTGCAAGCTTGGCCAGCAATGCCATTGTAGCCGGTGACAGAAAGGCGAGTACGAACCCGCTGATCGAACGTATGACTAATAGCTGCCAAGGCGCCTCGATATTAGCTTGAAAAAGGAGAAGCACGCCGGCCAAGATCAAGCTGATAGATATGAAGAGCCTGCTGCCGTAGCGATCTACACCTGCTCCAGCCAGCATGTTACCGGGTAAATGCGTAATGGAATACATGCCCATAATAAATCCTATAAACGACGGAGCAGCGCCTAAAGAAATCGCATAAGGGGAAAGAATAGGATATTGAGCATGAAGATCAAAGAAGGCAACGAACATGAAGATATAGAGCCAAAAAGCCGTTTTCATATGTATTCACCGTCCTGTATATTTTGTCCATAGTTACATTTACGTTAGGGCTTATCCAGTTATACCTAATCTTATAGAAATGAAATCATTGGCATGTGGACATGGACCTGTGGACACTTTCATATAGATGAAAGTGATGCCATAATGGAGTTGAATACACGATGGGCGTAATTAGGAGGGGAAAAGTTTGGAACAGTGGATCCAGTTTGCTCAAGATAAATGGTATTTACTCATTGGTGCGTTAGTTGCAGCATGGATTGTGATGAACGTTGTAAAAACGCTTGTAAAGTGGGTTATAGTCATTGCTATTGTCGGGGGTCTGTTATTCTACTGCGTACAATATCAGGAGGAGCTACAACAATGGGGAAGCGGGCTTGCAAATATGGCTTCGGAAGAAGCATTTGCTGAGCTGAAAGCTAAGATGAATGACTTTACCACGAATGAAGCGGTCGAGCTGGCCTTGGGTGAAGCAACAGATGCAACGTTTGAAATGCACGAGGATCAGACGTTTACCCTGGGAACCAACCATTTCGAATTGATTGGATCAATGAAGAATGGGGAGCTGGACTCCAATATTGAAATTCGGTTGAAGGATCAGAACTCAGGGATTTCTATTAACTTGGATGATTATTTAGCACTTAAACAATTCATACTTGATGTACAGGGAAATTCTTCTTAATGTATGAATTCATTTTCTAGTCAGTACAAGTATGGATGGGGGTGTGACTCGTAATTGGATTATATTCTAAAACTAACATCATTGAACTTAGTGACTATAGTGCTGCTTGTGATCTTAGGTGTATCAATCATACAAGGCGCTGTTAGGGGCGCGGCAGGCTCTGCCAGACATTTGGTTCAACGGCTGATTGAAGGCGTATTTACCATCGTTGCTTTAATTGGAGCTTGGATTACAGCTGCAAAGCTCTCACCTTATATCCATCATTGGTTAACCGAACAAGGCATATCAATTCCCACTGAGAAACTCACTGCTTGGCAGCAGGTCTATTACATGCTTGTTACGTCGCTGCGTGATTTCCCTTTGTTTCGAATTGGGATCTGTTTCATCTTAGCTTATATGCTGTATTCAATGGTTTTGAATTTAGTACAAGCATTAATTCGCGCTTCAGCTTTATCATATGCAGAGGATCATACGCCGACCAAGCGGTCTTCCTTATCATGGCTAAGCTGCAGTGCGGGTGCTGGATTAGGCATTGTAAGCGGCAGTGGCAGAGTATTACTGTTTATAGCAGGTTTATTTATATTTAATTCTTTATTTCCGAGCTCTAGTTTTAGCAGTTATATCAACCAATCGGAGTTGTATCAGATAGGTGCTTCAAAAGTGATTCAGCCGGTCGGCGGTGAATGGATTGACAAGCAGCTGCCGGTCATAACAAAGTCTGTGACCGATGAGTATCAGAAGGTGTTAAGACGCAAGTATGATATTGTCGACCAACATATCCCGGACCATATAGAGGATGCGGCTATTGAAATTACAAGAGGGCTTGAAACAGATAAAGACAAGGCAAAAGCATTGTATGAATGGGTAGGAACCCGCGTGCAATACGATTGGGAGAAGGTTCGATTATTGGAAGAAGAGCAAGTATGGAAGGAACAGACCCCGATACAAACATTCGATTCACGTCAAGGGGTTTGTATTGATTATTCGAGATTGTATGCACAGATGGCCCGCGCCGTGGGGCTTGAAGTTGAGGTTATTACCGGTCTGGGATATAATGGAAAAGGCGGCTACGGACCTCATGCCTGGAACGAGGTCTATTTAAGTGAGTATCAAGACTGGGTGCCACTGGACACCACTTGGGTTTCAAGTGGAGGTAATTGGTTTAACCCTGAGGATTTTGAAAGTACTCATATCAAAGACGTATAAGTTAAGGAGGTGCAGCTAATGAAGCAGCAAGGCAGTTTAATAGATCAACAAAAACAAGAGGTTTCCAAAAAACGCCACTTTGCATTTCGATTAAATGTATTTTTCTTTTGCACATTTGTTCTTTTCTCGATTCTGATCGTAAGATTGGCTGTACTTCAATTTGTTGAAGGTAAAGCTTTAGCCGCGCAAGAGAATCAAAGCACCAGTGTTACACATTCCATAGCACCTATTAGAGGGAATATCTATGACCGTGAAGGTGAGGCCATCGCATACTCTACATCGATGCAATCTTTGTTCTATCGCATAGAGCCAGGAATCAAAAATAAGAAGGATGAAGCAATTGAACTGGCGCATACGTTAGCGGACATTTTTAATAAACATGGGGATGACCCGAATGCGGAGTTCACAGCAGCAGAAATCATTGATCTTATGGATGTAGGCTTTGATATTAATAAAGAAACTAAGACGATTACGAACTATAATTTCGTTCCTCGGCGCATTAAAGCAGGACTATCAGCGGAGGAAATTGCTTATTTGTCAGAGCTTAGAGATCAATTCAAAGGGATAGAAATCATTGAAGAAAGTGTTCGTAATTACAGTGAAGATACGATCGCAGTTCAATTAGTGGGTTATTTAAAGCAGTTCAGGTCCGCTAAGACGGCCCCTGATTCCCATCTAAACTTCTATAAGGATCCTAAGCTGACAACAGAGTACCTGGATACTGAAGGTGTGGGGATGGATGGCATTGAGTTCATGTACCAAGAAGTGCTTCGAGGCAAGAATGGAGCTAAGAGCTATCCAGTGAACGCGGCTGAACAAATTGTGGGTGAGGTTACGATAACACCGCCAACGAAAGGCCATAATTTATTCTTAACCATTGATAAGGATGTCCAGCTGGCAACAGAGAAGGCTATCGAAGATCATCTTGCATATATGAAAAGTGATGAAGCAAGGCGGTTAAGGTATCCCGCGATGGGTAGTGATGCAACAACCGGTTATGCTGTGGCTATGGAGGTTAAGACAGGAAAAGTTGTAGCGATGGCCAGTTATCCAGACTATGATCCTAATATTTGGCGAGGCGGCCGCATTAGTGGTAAGGATTACAATGAGAATCTATTGTACCTGAAGAATGGAACTATCAATCAGTCGTATGCCGCTATAGAGGATCCAGATGTGAGGATTAATTATCCGAGTTCATTGGTGCCGCTAGGCTCTACGATGAAGCCGCTCACAGTATTAGTAGGCCTGCACGAAGGGCTCATCACACCGAATACAACCTACAGAGATGCTGGAATTTTCTATTATGGTCTCAATAACGCTGCTTCTATTCGGAATTCGGATTCAAGAGCTTGGGGAACCATGGATGCTGAGCGTGCTATTGCGGTTTCTTCAAATACCTTTATGTCTGCAATGATTGGTAATAATTTGTATTTGAATCGAAAAGATCCGGTTGATGTATGGCATAGCTATATGACTCAATTTGGTTTAGGTATTTCAACTGGAAGCGGATTGCCATCGGAATCACCTGGGGTAATTGATTATTTCCACGAAGCGCAGACTGGAAGTGCCCAATCTGCACTCGTCTTTGCCTCGTTTGGCCAGCAAGGACGTTATACAACCTTGCAATTGGCTCAACATACAGCGATGTTGGCCAGCAGAGGGAAACGGATGAAACCTCAGTTTGTTGAACGTATCGAGACCTACGATGGGCAGCTTGTGAAGCAGTTTGAACCCGAGATTCTGAATGAATTTACTACAGCAGATGAGTACTGGGATGTCATCCATGAAGGAATGAAGCGGGTCAACAAGCAGGGGTTCGAGGGCTTTCCATACGAAATAGCATCTAAGACAGGAACATCTCAGCAGGATGTTGGTGCGCGGAAGGCAGTGGAGAATGCTGTATTTATTGCATACGCCCCGGCAGACAACCCTACCTTAGCCGTTGCCGTAGTCGTACCTGATGGTGGTTATGGTTCTTGGGGGGCTGCGCCGATTGCTCGGAAAATCTTTGACGCGTATGATGAACAAATAGGTTTGACGGGCAAACCTGTTAACAACCAACCTGAGGGTGCGGGTACGACAAATGATTTGACCCCGCCAGAGCGGGATAACGAAGCAGAGTAGCAGGCTAAATAATCCAGACTGATCGTTGTGGAGCCTAATCACATGGCTTGATGCGACGGTTGGTCTGGAATTTTTATAACAAAAATGTTGCACTAAGGAAAAACTATTGTATATAATTAAAAAAAAGGCGCCTAAACAAAAAAGAGAGCCTGACACAATAATTATGGAGTAAGCAAAGAAATGCTGAGTGACATTTGATTCGGCGATGAATGGAGAGGGGTATGAAAATGATGGGGATTCGGTTGAGAGGTTCACTGAGATTACTAAGTATTGTGTTCTTAGTAGGTATAATGTTGTGGATTTCGGCTTGCAGTCATTCAAGCAGTACATCACCTCGGGAGGAAACGGGCCAAGATACCATCCAAGTGACAGCTACGATCGGTATGATCGCAGATGTTGCTGCGCAGGTGGGCAAGGAGCATGTGGATGTAACAGGCTTGATGGGAGAAGGGGTAGATCCTCATATATATAAAGCAACCCAAGGTGATATCGCCAAATTGGAAGATGCAGACATCATATTCTATAACGGCTTGCATCTTGAGGGGAAAATGGGGGAGATTCTGGAGGCCATGAATCAAGATAAACCTACAATCGCTGTAGCGGAAGCGATTGACCCAACGTTGTTATTAGCGGGTGATCCAGCATTAAATGGAGAATATGACCCGCATGTGTGGTTTGATGTCAGCCATTGGATCACCGTGACGGAGGTCATTCGCGATGAGTTGATTCGTTTAGATCCGCCGAATGTTGAAGCCTACCAAGTAAATGCGGAGGCTTATATAGCCGAGCTTGAGAAGCTGCACCAATATGCCAAGGCGCAAATTGCTTTGATTCCTGAGCACCGCAGAATTCTGGTTACAGCTCACGATGCTTTCGGATATTTTGGCAAGGCCTACGGTATTGAAGTCAAGGGGCTTCAGGGGCTGAGCACCGCTTCCGAAGCCGGGTCTAGAGATATTAGTCAATTGCGTGATTTTTTAATTGATCATGATATTAAAGCGATTTTTGTTGAATCGAGTGTGTCGTCCAGATCGATCGATGCGGTGAGAGAGGGTGCAAGGGAAAAAGGTCACGAGGTTGCCATAGGCGGGAAGTTGTTCTCTGATGCCATGGGAGCTGAGGGGACAGAAGAAGGTACTTATATAGGTATGGTGCGCCATAACGTGGACACGATTGTTAGCGCCTTGCAATAACCCCAATAGACAGTAGTAACTTGAAAGAAGGGATAGAATATGGGTGTGTCACCATTAAAAGTAAAGGATTTGACGGTTGCATATCAGAAGAAACCTGTATTGGAGCAGATCACCTTCGACATTCCCGAAGGGAAGCTTATTGGCATTATAGGTCCTAACGGAGCGGGGAAATCGACTTTAATTAAATCGATCTTAGGTTTAATTCCCAAGGTGAAAGGTGACGTTGAAATCTATGGAGCATCCTATAAACAGCAAAGGAACAAGATCGGATATGTGCCTCAAAGAGAATCGGTAGATTGGGATTTTCCCACCAATGCGTTAGATGTTGTCATGATGGGAAGATACGGTCAATTAGGCTGGTTTCGCAGACCCGGTGCCAAAGAACGCAGTATTGCTATGGATTGTTTGGAAAAGGTGGGGATGGCCGATTATGCTAACCGTCAAATCAGTCAACTGTCTGGCGGACAGAAGCAGCGTATATTTTTAGCGAGGGCGCTGGCTCAGGATGCCCAGCTTTACTTTATGGATGAACCCTTTGTCGGCGTAGATGCGGCAACAGAGAAAGCAATCATCGCTTTGTTAACCGAATTGAAACAGCAGGGCAAGACCGTCCTCGTAGTTCATCACGATTTAGCCACGGTCAAGGAATATTTTGATTGGGTTATGCTGTTAAATGTAGAGCTGAAAGCTTTGGGTCCAACCGATGAGATCTTCACGGCTGCGCAGCTTCAGCGAACCTACGGAGGGAAGCTTGCCATTTTAGATAAAGAACCAGCATCTCCGCTTGTGGTTTTATAAGGGGGGGCTAAGAATGGTCGAATCAATGGTTTATTTATGGAATGATCCCAACGTTCGGTGGATCTTGATGGGGTGTATGCTGCTGGGATTCAGCAGTGGTATATTAGGCAGCTTTGCCTACCTAAGAAAGCAGAGTCTTATGGGGGATGCGCTTGCCCATGCGGCGCTGCCGGGTATTTGTATAGCTTTTATGCTGACGGGTACAAAATCAATTCTATGGTTTCTCATTGGCGCAGGTATTGCGGGATGCATCGCCACCTTTGGCATTGGCTTTATAACCCGGCATTCCAGGATCAAACAAGATACAGCGCTTGGCATTATATTATCGGTTTTCTTCGGATTGGGGATAGTTCTGCTTACGCACATCCAACATAGCGGAAACGGTAATCAAAGCGGTCTGGATAAGTTCTTATTCGGTCAAGCCGCAGCGATGGTTCGTAATGATGTGATCGTTATGGCGGTTATCTCCTTTGCTCTTGCTCTAATATGCTATTTGTTCTTTAAAGAATTTAAGCTGCTTAGCTTTGACGCTGGTTTTGCAAGAGGGATGGGGCTGCCGGTGGCGCTGTTAGATCAATTTATGATGTTTCTGATTGTTGTTGCCGTAGTGGTAGGTATCCAAGCTGTAGGGGTTGTATTAATGGTGGCGCTCTTAATTACGCCTTCCGTTGCTGCAAGGTATTGGACAGACCGATTGGGCGTAATGGTCGTGATTTCGGGTGTATTCGGCGCTGTCAGCGGTCTGCTGGGTACACTAATCAGCACAACGAATAGTCATTTGCCCACAGGTCCGTTATGTGTGCTTGTCGCCACTGGCCTATTCATCATCTCTGTTATATTCGCACCGAAACGAGGGCTGCTAGCTTTGCTATGGATGCGCATTCGTGTTCGGCGCCAAGTTGAGAAAGAGGCAAAGCTGCAGCTTCTGAAAGAAGGCGTTCATTATGAGTAGTGATTTCTGGATCTTGTTAACGGGTTCGCTTGTCGCCGTAAGCTGCAGTTTAGTAGGGTGCTTTATCGTCTTGCGTAAGATGGCTATGATTGGAGACGCGATTAGTCACTCGGTATTGCCCGGTATCGTGATTGCTTTTCTGCTTCATGGATCTAGGGATTCGCTAGTGATGCTGCTTGGAGCTGCTGTGGTAGGTTTGATCACTGTGTTCTTAATTCAATTGTTTAACAGCAGCGGTGTGCAATCTGATGCATCCATCGGGGTTGTATTCACAGCATTATTCGCCGTCGGTATTGTCCTTGTGAGCTTATATACCAGGCAAATTGATCTGGACTTAGACTGTGTGCTGTTCGGGGAAATTGCATATGTGCCCTTTGATCGATTCACGGTCAGCGGTTTAGAGTGGATCCCTAAAGCTGTTGTTGGTTTAACACTCGTTTTCCTCATCAGCTTGCTGGTCATCACGTTGTTTTATAAGCAGTTTAAGCTTTGCGCCTTTGATCCAGCATTAGCGGCGGCAGTAGGTATTCCGGTCGCGTTATTTCATTACATCTTGATGGGGCTGGTCTCGATGACCACAGTAGCTTCCTTCGAAAGTGTAGGTGCTATTCTAGTTGTAGGCATGCTAGTGGTTCCTCCAGCAACGGCTTATTTGTTAACCGAACGATTAAACAGAATGATCATTTACAGCATGATCATCGGTGTTGTATGCACCTTTGCCGGGTATTACATCTCCTATCTGCTTGACGCATCGATCGCAGGCTGCATGATCACCGTTGCAGGGGTCTTGTTCGTCGCAGCTCTGTTATTTTCTCCATCCCATGGAGTAGTCGTGAAGAAGCTGAAACTGCGTCGCCATCTGATGAGCGAGGCATAGGAAAGGCTGCGCACGTGTAGATTACATCTACCGGCGCAGCCTTTATTCTTTAAGCGCTAAGAATGTTTAAACTTTCTTAGCCTCATCATCCTTATCTCGCAAGAAAACCTTCCGCTAAACGCGGTCTTGCTGCTTTATGAGGCTTAGTTACTAAGCACAAGCGGAATTTTCACCTTAAACAGCGTACCTGTATCAGGGCAGCTTTCAACCTCTATATCGCCTTTATAATAATCAACTCGATCTTTAACAATGGCAAGCCCTAATCCACGAGATTCACCATCTTGCGGTTTGGTTGAATAACCGGGAATAAATAGCATGTTCTTCTCTTCCTCTGATAAGCCTTTGCTGGGATTGTGTACTGTAAGATAAAGATCTTGTCCTTCCATCCAGCCCTTAACATGAATCCAGCGATGAGGATGGGAGAGCTTCTTTACCTCGTCCAGTGCATTATCAATCAGATTGCCTGCAATTTTGATTATATCGATGGATTTGACCCCAAGGGACAGTCCTTCGACATTCGAAAAGTCATATAAAAAATCAATATTCTCATCGGTTGATGCCACCAGCTTAGATTGGATGAGAGCTGCTAAGGCAGGATGACCGATCAAGAGTATGTCGTTGATTTCTTTCACTTCACCTACAAGCTCAGCAGTGTAATTCTTAAGCTGCTCAATTCGGCCGGTCTGAGCTAATGAACGGATCACCTGCACATGATTAAGAAAATCATGCCGTTGTCCGCGAACCGTAGTAAACAGGCTGCTGACATGGTCGATGTAATGCTGTTGCGTCATGCTGACCACGTGGTCCTTTGACCGCCCTACGGCACGCATCGTTAGCAGTACAATGAGGATGGATAAGCCAAGCATTAAGATCATGAAAGAATAGACTAAGTAGTTCTTGGTTGGATCCGATTGTTCCCAATGCAACGCGATGATGAACGCCACCATAATAAATTGAAGGAACAATAAAAGCATTAGATAGTAGAAACCTGATTTCTTAGTCCGGCCTAAGTTTTGAATCAGTTGATTGCCCAGATGATATTGTTTAACTGACATCAGCCATGTGACAGCGCCAATTGCTAAAGCTAATGGAGTTAAATAGGTAAGGATTAATTCAGGTTCTTTCGTCAGCTCAAAACGTCCAAATCCTATTAAAAGCAAGCCGGAATATACAATCTCTGTGATGGTATTAACAGCATAAGCTGTAATCCCCAATTTAAGCGCCTTTTTCCAACCTACATCATGAAAGAACATAACAAATAAAATCAAAAAAGAAGTAAGCGTATGAAGGAAATACGCTGGCAGTTCTATGAGATGAATCAATAGATCAACATAAATAGCTTCAACTAAAGCAAAGAACACAGTCCGTTTCCAAACTTTCGAGAGCGGGATTCCCCAGAAGACAAAGGAAAAGCAAGTGACTGCGATAATCATTGGAGCAGAGTATAAGAGAATCAATGGAAGCATCTGAAGCAAAAGTTCTACCAATGATGCTGCACCTCCCTTGAAAAGATTGCATCTGATTACAAACCATACGATGGTTGAGGGTTTGTCATTTAATGTCGAAAGTATATTATTAATGTACCGTTAAATGTACGTTTAGGGAAGGGATTTCAACAAAAAAGCTGGGAAAAATTTCGTTGTTCAAGGCAGGTGGAGGCGAACTGCTTAACTTCTTCTCAAACCTAGAGTGTGATATACTGGAGCAATGGAGTGATACCATAAATTAATTAAAGAGAACATATATATTTTCGGATAGAAAGGACTACGGTTATTATGTGCGGTATTGCAGGGCTACTATTTTTAAATGATGAACAAGCAAGTGAAGAGATATTGCAGCAAATGACCGATCCCATTATACATAGAGGCCCTGATGATAAGGGGACATGGGTTGAGGGACCTGTTGGACTGGGCTTTCGCCGGCTTTCGATTATTGATTTGGCCGAAGGGCACCAACCTTTAAGCAATGAAGATGATACCGTGTGGATTGCATTTAATGGTGAAATTTATAATTATAAAACGCTTCGTAACGATTTAGAGGCTAAGGGACACCAATTTAAGACACATACAGATACTGAAGTGATCGTGCATTTATATGAGGAATATGGCGAGGCCTGCGTTCAACACCTGCGCGGGATGTTCGGCTTTGTCATATGGGATCGCAACAAGCAGCAATTATTCGGTGCCAGGGATCATTTTGGCATCAAGCCGTTTTACTATTACAAAGACGCTGAGCAGTTTATCTTCGGCTCAGAAATCAAGAGCATTCTTAAAGCCCCTGGTGTTCATTCAGGTGTTCAACCCGAGAGCTTGCTCAATTACCTAACGTTTCAATATGTACCGGAGCCGGATACGATGTTTAAGGGCATTCAGAAGCTTCCGCCAGCCCACACCATCACGTTGAACCGTAAAGGGAAATTTGATATCAAACGGTATTGGAATCCTGAATTTGCACCGGTAAACCGCAGCTTTAATGATTTGGTAGAAGAGATAAGAGAGAAGCTGAAGGATTCGGTCATTCATCATATGCATAGTGATGTGAAGCGGGGCTGTTTCCTCTCCAGCGGAATTGATTCTACTGCAATTGCAACGTTGATGCGTTCGATTGAACCGATCAAGACGTTCTCTGTCGGCTTCGAGGGTGCTAACAATGAAACATTGATCGCGCAGGAAACGGCCAAAGCGATCGGCAGCGAACACTATGCGAAGATCATCTCTGAACAAGATTACTTTGACGCTATTCCAAGAGCGATTAGGCATCAGGATGAGCCGGTTGCAGATCCGTCGGCTATTGCATTGTACCATGTGGCGGAGCTGGCTAGGCAGCACGTAACCGTGGTGCTCTCAGGAGAAGGTGCGGATGAACTGTTCGGGGGTTATCGCATTTATCGAGAACCGCTCGCATTGCGCCCGCTCTCGTGGCTGCCAGGGCCTATGATGCGTTTAATGCATCAAGTTGCTCGCGGGCTGCCTGCATCGATGCCTGGACGAAATTATTTGCTTCGAGGTACTACACCGTTGGAGGAACGCTTCTTAGGCAATGCCAAGATTTTTAATGAGGATTTCAAGGGCGAGGTGCTAAAGGGGTATGATGCACTGCTTAAGCAGTATCGCAACCCTATTCAAGTTGCAGCGCCGTTCTATCATCAAACGAAACATTTGGACCCTGTTTCTCGTATGCAATTTATTGACATGAATTTGTGGCTTCCAGGGGATATATTAATGAAGGCTGATAAAATGACGATGGCTCACTCTTTGGAGTTAAGGGTGCCTTTCTTAGATAAGGAGCTGTTTGAAACGGCACGACACATTCCGATGCACTATCGATTGGCAGAAGGAACTACGAAGTATATTTTCCGTAAAGCGATGGAGGGCATTATTCCTGACTTTATTCTGAATCGACCGAAGCTGGGCTTTCCGGTACCGCTTCGCCAGTGGTTAAAAGAAGAACGCGGTAAACAATTGTTGGAAGAGATTAAAGCATCTCCGGTACAGGATATCGTTAAGTTGGATGCAGTAGAATCGATGATTACAAAGCATCGAAATGGTCAGGGCGACTATTCTCGTATGTTCTGGGTGCTGTATATTTTCTCTATGTGGCATCAAAGCTTCGAGGAAGAGTTGTCTGGAACAAGGAGGGCTTATGCGCACGTATAAATGCTTGGCCTTAGATATGGATGGTACCGTTCTGGATGATGAGCAGCGCATTTCTGAAACGAATCAGAAGTGGATTCATAAAGCGCTGGATGCGGGTATTACAGTTATGTTTGCGACAGGAAGAGGCATACAGAGCATCTCACCTTATATTGAAGAAATGGGTATGAGTACACCGATTGTCGCTGTTAACGGCAGTGAGGTGTGGGAGTCCCCTAAGACGCTGCTTAAGCGCCATACGGTGGAACAGCATATGATTAAGAAGCTGCATGAGCTGGCTGCCTTGCATAAGAGCTGGTTTTGGGCCTATGCGGTTGAAGGGATTTTTAATGTAGAGAATTGGACGGATGAATATGCCTCGAAGGAATGGCTGAAGTTCGGTTATTATGAGGAAAATGCACGAATTCGTGAAGCGATCCTTAAGGAAGTTCAAGGGTGGGGCAATTTAGAAATTACGAATTCTCATCCGAATAATATCGAGCTCAACCCGTTGGGGGTTAATAAAGCGTCCGGTCTTAAAGCTGTTTGTCAATTGCTGAATATCAGCATGTCTGAAGTCGTTGCCATGGGAGACAGCTTAAATGATCTGTCCATGATTCAGGCGGCTGGGCTGGGCTTTGCCATGGGTAACGCGCAGGACGCAGTGAAACAGGCGGCTGATCACGTAGCGCCAAAGCATACGGATAATGGTGTGGCCTATGTAATTGAACACTTTCTGCTTAACTAACAGCAAGAGTTAGAAGTGATTGAGGGGGAGAGGCATGGCAATACTGGGATGGTTTATAGTAATCGCGTTGTTTATTGTTGGAATGCTGGGTGCGGTTTATCCTATTTTACCGGGCGTCCTAGCGATTTACGCTGCTTTTTTTATCTACGGATGGTTTTTCGACTTTTCCCCCTTTGGACCGTGGTTCTGGACGATTCAAACGTTGATCGTGGTTATTATTTTTGTTGCTGATTATGCTGTAAGTGCGCTCGGTGTCAAACGCTTCGGCGGTACCCGGGCTTCTGTCATCGGCAGCACCATTGGTATTATCGTTGGACCGTTTGTCATTCCTGTAGCGGGTTTAATCTTAGGACCGTTTATCGGCGCAGTGGTGGGAGAGCTATTGATGGGCACTAACGTTCAAGCAGCATTAAAGGCGGGTCTTGGCTCAGTGGTCGGATTGTTCTCAAGCATTATTGTTAAAGTGATATTGCAGGTTATCATGATTGTGATGTTCGTAATTTGGGTCATCTAATCTTGTTAACGAGTTTTGAATAACGTAAATCATACCGTACAGCGATGGTCTGTACGGTATTTTTAAGTGAAAAGAGGTCGAGTGGTTTGAAGAAGGATTCATTGATCAAAGGCACGCTCATCTTAGCAGCGGCTGCTTTCATTGCCCGTTTCTTGGGTGTTGTTCAGAGAGTGCCTTTGCAGAACATGCTGGGTGATACGGGAATGGCAACCTACGGGATTGCTTATAATATTTATTTTATTCTATTGATCGTGGCGACCGCAGGGATTCCAAGTACGCTGAGCAAGATGGTATCGGAGAGAACTGCGATTGGTGCCTATGATGAAGCTTCACGGATTTATAAAGCAGCGGTGTGGTTTGCTATCACAGGGGGCGTGGTCATTACCCTGGTATTGTTTGCGATTGCCCCATTTTATGCCCATACGATCAGTAAAGATCCTGAAGCTGTTCTATCGATTAGGGCACTGGCTCCAGCCATGCTGCTATTCCCGCTCATTGCGATCATGCGTGGATATTTCCAAGGCAGGCAAATGATGATGGCGGGCGGTCTGTCGCAAATTATGGAGCAGATCCTGCGCGTAGTCACCGCAGTGGGGTTAGCTTATGTGCTGCTTCAATGGGGTTACAGCCGAGAATGGGCAATCGCAGGGGCATCCTTTGGCGGTGTAACGGGGGCAGTTGCAGCTTTCTTGGTCATGCTGCTGTATACGAGAAAGCTAAAGCGCATGGATGCAAAAGAAAGACTGCTTGAATCTCGTACCGGCAGGGCGCCTCAACGCACTTTCAATACTAAGAAGCAGCTTCTATCGTATCGTGAAATATACGGCGCTATTTTTCGTTTGTCGATCCCAATTAGTTTAATCTCTATTGCTGTTCCGCTGATCTATTTCATAGATTCATCTACGGTCATTGCGTTCTTGCAAGATAAACTGGGGTATGCAGATGCGAAAATCGCTTTAGGGATTTTGGCGGGAAAAGCTCAATCTATTGCAGGCATTCCTCCCATCTTAGCGATTGCACTCAGCATGTCGATTGTTCCAATTGTCTCCTCCGCCTTTGCCCGTAAGCAAATGCAGGAAGTGAATGATAAAGCTTCACAAGCTTTAAGAATTTCAATTATTTCTGGAATGCCGCTGGTTCTTGCTTTATCCGTGGCCGCTCAGCCGATCAATGGGTTGTTGTTTACAGATACATTAGGGACCCCCATTATTATCTGGATGGTAGCAGGCTCCATCTTCCAAATTGTCATGATGACATCGGCTTCCATACTTATGGGTCTCGGACAAACGAAAGCGCCGATGATCCATGTATTTATCGGCATTGCTGTTAAGCTGGTCGGAAGTTGGCTGCTGGCTAAGTGCTTCGGGATATATGGTATTTTAGCAGCGACGATGCTGTGTTTTATGGTGACCATGGTATTGAATTTAAAGGTGTTGAAACAATCAGTGAGCTACAAGCTGCTCGGCACAAAGTGGCTGCCTTATACGGCTGTTGTGGTCATAACGATACTTGTTGGTGTTACGGCAGAAGCGTTAGGAAGCAGATGGTTGGATCTAGGTCATCTTAAATTAGATTATTTGGTGCGGGCTTGTGTCACATCGGGCTTAATGCTGGTAAGCTACCCCGTACTGATGGTGTTTTTA
The DNA here is from genome assembly GCA_964447355.1 of uncultured Paenibacillaceae bacterium. GTDB lineage: Bacteria > Bacillota > Bacilli > Paenibacillales > CAYUSG01 > CAYUSG01. The sequence continues at coordinate 2,711 of CAYUSG010000062.1, read as the reverse complement.
AAAGTTATTACAGCTGATGAAGTCAATCATCTTCCAGGTCCAGCTAGAAAGCTGTTCGCGAAATTATTGAGAGTCAGAGGACAAGCTGGCAGTTAAGTTAACCCGATGGATTCACCTGCCGCTACGGCCCATTCTATTGTATTTAATCCAGAGCAATAGTCATCGGTCAGAATATAGTGCTTCGGAATCGGCGCGGGTTCGAAATAGTCCAGGACATCCAAGGATTTAAACCAATCATAGGTTTTAGGTGCGGTAAAAGCTTGGTTGGGCCATGCAAAGGTCAGCTCTGGACTGTAGAGCGGGGCAGCCCCGTCTTTGAGCTTGCAGCCGTCTAACCGCTCTTTATAAGGTGCATTGGGGACTACGTGATTCACTCTTGAGAATAGCTCAGGCCAGTAATCCGCTCTTGATCCAGTATGGGGATGGTGAGCTGCAAAAGCCTCGACCTTCTGACCTAACGTTGGCAGTGCAAAAAGAAGGGTATAAAGTAATTTGCCGATTTCAATCCGTTCCCGAATATTCGAGAAATGCGCCAGTATGGCACCTGTCAACTCAATCGTTTGCTCCTGCTTAAAAGGAAAGATAACTTGATTCAGCTGAAGCATTGATTGTGCTTGGAAGAACAAGGTGTGAATGACTTGTTGCTTGAATTCGGGGTGCTGGACAACACGACCCTCGATATAATGCTGTTCATTGATGATTAAAGCTATCGTCAGTAATACGGGGTCTTTGGTCTTCCAGAACTGTTCCCAGCATGGAGACATAAATTTAGAAACGTGAAAATAAGGGAGCAGATGAAACAAGGATTGTCCTAGCTTCAAGCTTTCTTGATATAATCTCAGCTGTGGATATGCATCCTGAAAGATGAGGGCATTGGCCCGTTCAAGAAAGTCAAACACATGACGGATGTCCCGTTTGCTCAGCAGCCGCGGCAGCCATTCACCCTTAAGATCGGTCATATTATATCCTCCATTACGGGATACCATGTGTGCTAAGAGCGCCCAATGAATCTCGGGTGATTGTTTATAGATGTTGTAGTAGGCTTGGGTTCTAGTGATATTGTTGGCATTAGCCGTTCCTGTATCTCGGCGGATTTGATTCATGATACGTTGTTCGATTGGAGATAATGAAGCGGGTGAAGCACTTGCGGTATTTGACGACAAATCCATCGATTTGTACCGCTTTCTGATCATTGCGAGGCCCTGCTTGTTCATCGTCAATGGTTGTTGATCGTACAGGTACGGGGTTTCTTCTTGTACGTCCAACCCACTCTGAAACAGATGAGCAAGCCAATGTATGGGGGCTTTCATCCAATGCATCAGCTTGGTGCGACAATGGGGTAAGGGCATGCCGGTTACCTCCCGAACGTTAGTCAGTATATATAAGCTTCACTTTGTACATTAGGTTAAGACATGTTACAATCATTTCAATATCATCTCAGGAAAGGCGTGAGCTTATGCACAAAGTCCACACGGAAGCTGCATTTAAAGAGGCGATCCAATCTGAAAAACCTACTATAGCTGTGTTTAAGGCGACTTGGTGTAAGGATTGTCATTATATCGAGCCTTTTATGCCAGAGCTGGAGAAGAACTATGCGGATGCTCTGCATTTTATTGAATTGGACCGGGATGAGCTTGAAGCGTTATGCAGTGAATATAATATTCTCGGGATTCCAAGCTTTGTAGCCTTTAAGAAAGGCCAGGAAACGATTCGTTTCGTCAGTAAATTAAGAAAGACAAGAGAAGAAATTGAACAGTTTCTAGATCGAGTCATCGAAGTGTCCAAAGCATTAGCTTAATTGAAGCAGCAGAAGTCATGAACCTAACCGCGTACGTCAGCATTGTACCGCGGTTTTTATTATGTTGTGACAGTGATGCGGCTGTTGAGCTGAATGAGGTTTAACCCAGGATGCATAATTCATCACATTGTAATACTTTCATCATGGATTTAAGCGCTATAAATCGATATAATGAAGAGTGGTAAACTAAGCATCGTCATTATTTTACAGAAACGGGTGTTACATTTTGCGCAATCCATTAAGATGGCTTTCGCTCATCACGTCGATCGGCATGTTCTTGGTTGTTGTGGCAGGCGCGCTTGTCACCAAGACAGAATCAGGTCGAGGATGCGGAGACGACTGGCCACTATGCAACGGGAAATTCATTCCTGCCTATACGATTGAATCGATGATTGAGTACAGCCACCGTGCGGTAACCGGTATGGTTGGTCTGCTGGTACTCGCTACCTTTATAGCTGTAATAAGAAAGAAACATATCGGCTCTGAGGCAAAGCTCTATGCGTTCAGTGCATTGTTATTTACAATTGTACAAGCCTTGCTCGGTGCAGCCGCAGTCATATGGGAGCAATCCTCAGCGGTGATGGCCTTACATTTTGGTTTTTCGTTGATTGCTTTTGCCAGCACGTATTTACTCGCAGTCGCGCTCTGGAATGGGAAAGGCACTGTAGTATCATCTGCTGATGCGGGCCGGCGGGTTGACCTGCCGATGAAACGCTTTGTCTTAGGAATTACATTGTACAGCTATGCAGTTGTTTATTTGGGCGCTTTTGTGCGTCATACGGATTCATCGGGTGGATGTGTGGGCTGGCCGCTGTGTAATGGTGAAGTCATTCCATCTAATTTCTCTGGCGCTACCAGCATTGCTTTTGTACATCGTATAGCAGCCCTCATTATTTTATTCCTAATTCTATGG
>CAYUSG010000061.1:0-20626 GCA_964447355.1 uncultured Paenibacillaceae bacterium | reverse complement strand
CTTGAATACAATGTCACCCAGTACCAAGGTACGATCCACATGTTGTGCAGCAATGTCCTCCAGCACTGCCTCTAGAGCATGGGCATTCCCATGAATATCCGCAATTAACGCCACCTTCATTGAAGCATTCACCTCTGTATTCTTAATCTATCCTCTACTTAATTCGACCTTTTCTATTCACTGATAACCTGATTCGTATATTGCTTCATAATCCGCAAGAACACGTTAGGCCATGCTGCTTGATCTAATTCTTCGATAGATGCCCAGCGATAACGATCAGGTAGCTCCACCGGGTTAGGTTCAACCGCACGACAACGATACACCCGCATTTGCCAGTGTATATGGCTGAACGTATGATCAGTGTCCATGAACCAAGATAACGGCTCAACTTGGATGCCTAGCTGATGGAGTTCTCCTCTGATCAGGTCCATATTCTGATCATCCGATAAATTCCACAGCTGCGGCTCTAGCGTCAGATGCGGCAGCTCCCACATCTTAGCCAGCAGCCCCTTCGCAGGACGTTGGCGAATTAACAGTTTCCCCTGCATTTCACCCGTTCCCTCTATTATGGCCGTAAGATGCTGCTCTGGACGAGGAGGCTTAGCCTTCTTCTTAATGGGAAGCTGTTCCTCCTTCCCTTCCAATCTCCCCTGGCACATCTCCATCACAGGGCAAGTCAAACAATGCGGTGTTTTCGGCGTACATACCAGCGCCCCAAGCTCCATAAGGCCTTGGGTGAAGTCACTAGCAGTGCCTTCCGGCATCATATCTACGATGAGACGTTCCATATAAGCACGCGTGCTTCCCTTGGTCACATCCTCCTCAATCAAAAAATAACGGGACAACACCCGCATCACATTACCGTCCACTGCAGCCTCGGACTGGTTAAACGCAATGCTGAGTATTGCCCCCGCTGTATAAGGACCGATCCCTTTCAGTGAAGAAATGTCCGCTTTCGAAGCAGGGACTTGTCCCCCATACTGCTCCTTCACTTCTTTCACAGCCGTCTGGAGATTGCGGGCTCTTGAATAATAACCAAGCCCTTCCCACAGCTTTAACACTTCATCCTCAGGTGCGTCTGCCAGGGCTTCAATCGTAGGAAACCGTTCAATGAACCGTTCAAAATATGGAATAACGGTGTTGACCTGTGTTTGCTGCAGCATAATTTCAGATACCCAAATATGATAAGGGTTCTTCGTTCGCCGCCACGGCAAATCTCTTTGATAGGTTCGAAACCATTGTAATAATTGTTCTGCAAAAAACACTTGCTGCTCAGTATTCATCTTACACCTCTTTAATCTGTTGTTTCGACACCGTAGCTGGCATAAGCGGCTTCCTTTAACTTCTGTTTCGTTTCCGGATCAGCATCAATCGAATTGAGGATTTCATCTGCCTTCTGATAATATAAGGCTTGAATGACTTTGGTATATTCTATGCACCCTGAATTCTCGATGTATTGAAGGCATGCTACTTTGTTAGCCAGAAATTCATCCTTCGAACACTCACCCTCATAATACCGCTTAAGCAGCGGAAAATCTTGCTCACTATATTGAAGCAAATAGAGTATCGGCAACGTCTTCTTGCAGTTCAGCAGATCATTCTTAATATCGTAGCGCAGCACATCTCGCAGATCGTTCCCAAGCTGGGCCATAATCCCGACATAGTCTGCTAACTGGTCCATCTTCTGCTTTGTTTCAGCATCCTCAAGCCCTGCAGATGCATAACCCATATAAAATGCAAGTCGAATCAAAGAACCCGATTTCAACACTACTGATGTAACGTAATCCTCTTCCGTCTGAATTTCGTTCTCTGTATCCATATGCTGCCCATGGATCGCTCTTAGAATATAGTCGCATATCTCGCCTTGCCGAACCTCACTGCGTCCCGTTGATCGCAATGTATGCTCCAAATCAACAAAAGCAGTCATCAATAAGGCAAGAAATACATTCATAGAAGCTGATTGAGTCCAGGACATCCACACCTTCGTATGGTTATCTTGGTCTTGAAGGTCATCCATAATGTCAAGTGCTAGAATGATAATCTCAGTCAATGCACACAGTTGATCCAGATGTTCCGAATTTCCTCTGAACATGCGATGACAAGATTGCGTTAAATCTGCCCATGTTGTGCGCTCTGCCTGTTTATCTTGAATGCTTTGCTTTAATAATTCCTTCAAGCTGTCAACCTGGATGTATCGTTCAATCATTTCATCCATCAGTGTCCCTACGGCATTCATCAACATCCCCCTATTCTTTTATCTGCTGTTCATTTAATACGTATTTCTGAATCGCTTGGACTCTTGTCTTCACCCCTAGTTTTTTGTAAATGCGTTTCAAATAATTGTCGACCGACCTTTTGCTTACATGTATGACCTCTGCGATCTGTTCCTGCGTTGAACCTTTCACCATCAAATCCATAATGGTAATTTCGTCGCTTGTTAGTATATTTTCCATTGCATCCGGTTTTTCCGACATTTTCATTTGATGAAACAGATTCAGCGGAAGCACTGTATGACCTTCAAGCACGCATTTAACTAGACTTATAATGACAGATTCGCTGGATTCTTTGGATAGAATGCCGCTTACTTTTGACTCAATAAATTGGTTAATCATATCCGTTAAATTAATGCCTGAGAAAATCACGATATGCGTTTGAGGATACTTCTCTTTAATTCGCTCTGCTACCTTGCTCCCCATCTGGTCTGGCAATTGGTAATCAAGAAATACAAGCTCCGGCTGATGCTCCATCACCAGCTCCATGCACTGTTTCCCATTGCCAGCTATCCCTACTACTTCTACTTCTTCCATTTGTTCTAACAGCTGTTTCGTAGCTTGCGCGACTAAGGGATGATCATCCACGACTAATACTTTTGTTTTCGCCAAACGATTCATACGACCAAAACACTCCTCTCATTTAATTCCTTCATACGCAGCATCTATACAGGCTAAGAATCAATCACTCAGGATTAATAATGATGATCCCTTACATGATTGTTAATGTCATGACATGAATTCGATTGTTTAAACTTTCGGTTAAAACTAGCGAATTCCTGCTAAATTAATCCTCTAAACTACTATTTTATACGTAAATGAATCAATTTCATAATTAACAATTTGGAAAAATTCAATGAATTGGAATATCCATCGTAATCTTAGTACCCCTGTGTTCCTGGGATTGTATTCCAATGTGGCCGTTCATATGAAGCACTCGACTTCGGATCTGCTGCATCCCCATCCCAGAGCCTCCGATTTCACGTTCAATCAACGGCTCTACCTTCAGCCCTTTTCCATCGTCTTGGTAGTTAAAGATTAAACGGTCATCCTGTACCCCCATATGAAAGCTTACTTGACTAGCTTCAGAATGCTTCTTCGCATTGTTGAGCAGCTCTTGGAAAATTCTGAACACGTGCCTCTTCGCATCAAATTCAAGACGTTCAATGCTCGAACGGTCCTCAACCTCGAACCTAATATCAAAGGCACTGTCCACAGACTCCTTCTCAACTACCTTTTCAATCGTTTTCGCCAGTCCAATCTCCGATAGCAAATACGGATTGAGTTCGAAGCAATTCTCGCGAAGATTCGTATTAATAATTTCGATATACTCCATTAAGCTGCTTAGCCGCTCTTGATCCGCTTTGGTGAATACATAATCCTCCATCAGGTTGTGCAGCCTGCGTTTAAGGAAAAACAGGTCCTGCATCGTAGTATCATGTAAGTCCGTCGCCAAACGCACCCGTTCATTCTCTTGAATTTCGAACATCATTTTTCGGATCCAGACAAACTCCTCAGATGCCTTCGCATTGGGAATTTCTGAGACGAGATCCTGCAAGCTGGATGTCAATTTACGAATCAAATACAAATTCTCCAAGCTGACAGACAAGTATGAAACGATTAATCCTAACCACTGTCTCTCTTCAAGACCCAGCATCGTATTCGTCCGTTTCTTAGTCATTACTAGATATGAGCTGTACTCCTCATGACAGTGAATGTGCAAGCAGGTGTATTCCGGATGATCCAGATCTTGGGCTTCAATTAGTGCCTTGACTTCTTTTGTTGAGATAAATCCCTCATCGATGATTTCCATATCATCCTTGTATTTAATGACGATAGCACCGCCATAAACCTCCAGTGTATTTACGATATCTACTAATATAATATCTTTCAGCTCTCGGAAGCTCTTGATCGTCCTGAGTTTACTGGCAATCTTCTTCAAAGCAGCTTGTAAATGATATTTTCTCGGAAACATAACGTGTTCCAGTCGCGTGATAATATATTCAAGGGAGTACAGAATGACTGAAAATATAAATACAGTTAGGACGAAAACCGCTATGGCTTGGAGCCATTTCATTGAATCAGCAATATACACGAATATGATAGTAATAATAACTGCAGGCACTAATGAAATTAAACTGGTAAACAGAAACCTGCGTAAGACTAAGTGAATATCATACAGCTGCTTAGTTAGTAATAAATAAGTGAAGGATAGCGGGAATAATAGAACAAACCATCCGGCATATATACCACTTATCCATTCCTTCCCATTAATAAGAAGAGGAACAATATAAAAAAAGGCTAACGGCGACATTGAGAGTAATAGTGAAAACCATATCGTTTTTATCAACGTATTCAGATAGGTTTTTTGGCCCTTAAATTTGAAGTACATATTTGTTAAATAAAATATGATCATGAGACATCCAAGAACAAATAAAATATAAGTAATGCTCCTTAATTCAAAAAAAATTCGAGCTAAATTAGGTATAAGTAGACCAAGATTAAAAATGCCATTCCCCAGAGCGATGTAATAAAAAATCTTAATTAACTTATTCGATAATGGTGATGGCTTAATGCCGCCTTTTTCATTAAAGAAAGTAATCAGGAAATGAAAAATCACAAAGGGTAAAAGCAGCAATAAGGTAAACAAAACATATTTTCCAAGCGCATCTCCTCTGGACGAAGCAACTACAGACATGAAAGTAAAGCCTGTTACAAAGAAGACCATTGCTAATAGATTTGCCGATTTGGAATTCCTGATCTTTAATAAAATTATTACTGCTAAGTATAAACTTAAGAACCCGCCAATGATTGATTGTATACTAAAACCATAATCATAATCAGCCAATTGAACCTCAATAATATGGTTATCCCTCTTTATCGTTATATCCTCAGCCTGTTGAATCATTCTCCACTTTTTAATATGAGGGTGTTCGCCAGCCATAATCCCATCAACTTTAACAACTTCATCCCCAGTACGAATCTCTTCGTTAACACCATATGTAGTAATTGCGATACTCTCAATAAACCAATGATTCCCTTCCTTAAAAATATCAATCACTATTACGGGTCCTTTAATGACGAGATTTAAAAACCATAATTGTGAAATGGAAAGTATGATTAACAAAATAACGAATATTTTTTTTGCCATAAGTCTACCTCTTTTCACCAAAATTTGCTATAATTCAATTTGTAGAAATATTCAGACTATTAAGGGGGAGTTATTTTGCAAAACTTAGCATGGTCCAACAATCTTCACAATGTAGTATACAACATGAAGCAAGGTTTAATCCACGACAAAGGTCATTCAACTCAGAATCTATCGAAAAATGAAAGACCGCTCATTGAAAGTGTATTCTCTCCTAGCCAGATAAAAAAACAAATAGCCGCGGCGAAGTGGGAGTAGCATCCTAGATCTTAAACATAATAGCTAAACAAAAAGAGGGTTTGGTGAATTTTCAGTCACTAAACCCTCTTTTTCAACGTTATTGCATAAAAACGAAAATTATTTGCAAATAATTTTACAAAGTTTGCGCTGAACCCTTTGTTAACTTACTGTAAAATTAAACCATGGAAAATATTTAGGAGACTGATACATTATGGTTTATATTTTGCAGGACAACCAACTTATTGAATGCTATAGAGACGCACTTAAGCTTGAGCTGGACTCAGAGTTCATCGAGTTGCTTACATCCGAACTGAATAGACGGGGACTGAACATTCAGCATCTCGGCCATTGTTAATGGACATTAAAGCCTTTATCTCGGAACAAACGAGCAAAGGCTTTTTTTATGTCGCTATTTGAAATTAATTCATGTATCATTTAACAAGCTTCTTATCGGAAGCAATTTCGCTTTGAAGCAACATTTCATGCGCCTCATATACAGCTTGCTGCCCTTCCTCTTCTATTTGTTCGAAAGCTTCTTCGATTGTAAGACTCCCCTTTATCACATCATCAAGATGCTTCTGACCCACTCTCTTAAACTCATTAATGATTGTGTGATGCACCTCATCATATGGATTGTAAGAGTAAGGAGACGCCTCCAGCATATATAAAGGAGAGATATCTTTTCCTTGAATCCCTTTTATCAAATCAGACCGCACTGGTAAACCGTATTGAATTAAATTCTCTGGATTCGAATAATAATAGTCTAGATCATAAGTGATAAATTTAATAAACTCCCAAGCTTCATCTTTATATGGAGACGAGTCAGATATTCCGAATATTTCATTAACCTTATAAAAATCAGAATAATTGGGGAAATCCGAGTCTACAGGTGCTGTAACCACCCCCCAATGAATTGGATCCATTTGATTGTTATTAGCGTAAATTTCAAAATTGTAAGCTGTTGAATACGAGCCCAATTCCATAGCAGAATCCCCTGTCAGTATTGGGGGATAACTAAATTCGCCTTGTCCTTCTGAAATATTATAAACTGCACCTTGTTTAAATGCCTCTATGACGAACTCCGCATTTTTTCTCCAATCTTCAGTATTGATATTCACCTTTAAATCATCTGGGTTTATAAATGACAACCCTTCCGTTTGACCAATCCTCAGTAAAGTTGAAAAAGGAATGTAATTGTAATACATCGTAGTAAATCCATATAGTTTACTGCCATCATCTTTGACGCTTGGAAATCGCATTGCAAGTTGAAACAGCTCTTCCCAGCTCATATTATTTTCTGGAAAGGGAACCCCGTAACGTTCAAATAGGTCAATGTTATAATATAACGCTGTACTATCAAAAGTTGGAGATAAACCGTATAGCTTGTTATTTGCCTTCAAGCTTAAAATATTAACAATATTTGCGGATAGTCTATCTAGATCTAAATGATCTCTTTGAATATAATAATTCAGCTCGCTTAAATATCCCGCTCCGCTAAGCTCCTTATACTTTGGTTCCTTCGTCAAAAATACAATGTCTGGAAGGTCATTGCTTGAAATTTCATTTAATTCCGAATGAACCACACGAATGGATATATGGGGATACTTTTGTTCAAATGCATGTCCAAATCTTTTATAGAATATGTCCGAAGAGGGATAGTTAATAGTCAAAGTTACGGGTTCACTAGTCTCTATATTTTGGCACCCAATTAAACAAACTAGCAGCAAAATAATACATATAATTTTAATGTGCCTCATACTCTCCTCCATGTATAAAGAGAGGTGGATTGCTTCTAATGAATTCCATAGCTGCAATTTCAAACGTTTTCAGTGCTTCATCGATTGGTTTGGATTGATAGATAACGTCACTTACAAGATGATGTCCGAGCTCAAAAAGATCATAAGGCAACTCTGAATGAGGGACAATGGGTGTCACTTGATGTAAAGCACGTTCAAATTCATTGGGATGATCTATAACCTTTGTAGTTATTCCGATGTTAGGATTTGATGCTTGGAGCCCGTTAGTTACTTTATCGGAATTTAAGAATTGCAAAAGTTTTAAAGCGGCTTCCTCGTTGTTGGTCGCTGCCGGAATTGCGAAGAATCCTTCTACATGAATCAACTCAGAGTCAAAACCAGTACTTTGATTAATAGGTATTGACACAATTGACCACTGGAAGTTCAAATCCATCTGTCTCATGATGTTAAAATGTCTAATATCAATAATCCCCATAGCTGCATTACCTTCAAGGAAGCTATTAAAACTATTAGCTTCGACTATAACGTTTCCGTTTTGCATAGGATCAGCAACTAACTCCAAGGTTTCAGCCCAAAATTGCTTATTAACCGTTACCTGAGGAGGATTTGCTTCATAAAGGTATTCGTTGTTAGTCTTACCGATATCCCACACTAATTCGAACTCATAGGGAGAGGAATACACCAGTCCGACTTCAGAAAAACGTGATGCGAGCTGAATCACTTGCTTCCAACTCATATAATCAGTCGGATAATCCACACCATGAGAATCAAATAGTTGTTTGTTATAAACGACTGCTTTTCCATTAAGAACAGAAGGAAAACCATATATTTTACCATTCCCATATGATCTAGTCAGCTCAATTATTTCTGGCCGAAATGCAATTTCTGCTCTATCTTCCTTTATCATGAATTCAAGATCCAACAACGCATTCTGACTAACAAAATTTTTCATTAAATAGCTGGGTATATAAATCAAGTCTACGGGATGCTCTAGTAACCACTCAACACCATCGGTCTGGCCTTTCACAACATCCATCATAGGAACAACTGTGTATCTTATACCTGGGTATGTGGAATCAATTAAATCTGCATATCTTTGTTTAAACATCTCATCTGAATAATACCCTATTCTTAATTCTACATTTTCAGAAGACTCTTCTACTGAACTGTTACATCCAGTTGATATGACTAACAACAAGATTACAACTATTTTTAATACATGATTGTTTATCATATAACGCCATTCTACTCCCTTTTGTTTAATTATTTTCCATTATTTATCATTTTTTTTCAAAATGTCAATGATATTTCTCTAATTTAATCTACATTCTTTTTCTTGAATTCAACAAAAAGCCCTAAACCTGGTATGCAGGAATAAGGCTCTCTCATCTCCATTTAATATTTTATGGTGTATAACTCTCTATCTTAACCGCGCAAATCTTAAACTCTGGCATCCGGGAAGTGGGTTCTAGCGCCCCTATCGTCAGGCGATTAACCGACAGCTCCCCTCCCCAATGAAAGGGGACAAATACGGTTCTTGGCTGAATCAGTTCCGTAATCTTCACGTCGAATACCAATGAGGCTCTTCGGCTGGTAATCTTAATTTTACTGTCCTTCTTCAAGCTTAATTGCTGCGCCAGCCAGGGGTGTATCTCAGCAACAGGCACTGGCGACTTCTTGTGCAGCGCCGCTGTTCTGCGTGTTTGCGTCCCACTCAAGTAATGATTACTTAAACGTCCTGTCGTTAAGATATAAGGATATTCGCTATCTATCGGTTCGGCGGGCATCTTAGGCAGTATACCATGCAGCTTTGCTTTACCATCTGGATGATAGAACGAATCGCTGAACATAGTAGGCGTGCCAGGATGATCCTCCGAAGGACACGGCCAGAACACACCCTTCTCCCGTTTCAAACGTTCGTAAGTGATACCGCTGTAGTCTGCTCGACCGCCCTTGGTTGCTGACCTAAGTTCATTGAAGACGTCTTCTGCAGAAGCATAGTTGAAGTAGTCGCCTCTTCCAAGGCGTTTAGCCAAATCACAGATCATCTGAATATCTGCTTTGCACTGGCTGGGCGGTGTCATGACTTGGGCTCGATGAAACACACGTCCCTCCAGATTAGTGAGTGTTCCTTCCTGCTCTAGAAAAGAAGATGCAGGCAGGAGCCAATCTGCCATTTGTGCCGTTTCTGATTCGAACATATCTACAACGACCAGCAGATTGAGCTTCTTTAATGCCTCTTCCACTAACAAGCTGTTAGGACTGGATACTACTGGGTTAGAACCCATGACGATCAACGCCTTGATTTCACCGCCGTGAATCTTCTCCATCATTTCGTATGCGGATACTCCGCTATAGGGCAAATCGTCGGGATTTACGCCCCAAATCGAAGCCACGCTGGCTCTCGCTTGCGGATCTTCAATGGAACGGTAACCTGGTAATTGATCCGCTTTTTGACCGTGCTCTCTCCCGCCCTGTCCGTTAGCTTGACCCGTTACCGCACCGTATCCGCAGCCTTCTCTTCCTATTTTGCCCGTTAATAAGCATAGATTAATATAATTCAGAGTATTCTCTACTCCATTGACTTGCTGCTCCAAGCCCCTTGCAGTAAAAACAATACCCGTCGGAGCTTTGGCAAATCCTCTAGCTACCGTACGCAGTACAGGCTCCAGTACACCCGTAATTCTCTCTACTTCTTCTGGGGTATAAGGGGCTACCGCTGCTCGCAATTGTTCTAGACCGCTTGTTCTTTGTTCCACAAACGTTGCATCGTACAAATGCTCATTCACGATGATATGAAGTAATCCATTAACCAGTACGGAGTCAAACCCGGGCTGCAGCCTGATATGAATATCTGCAACCTTCGAGGTCATCGTATTACGAGGATCTATCGTAACAATTGTTGCGCCCTGCTTCTTCGCTTCTAGCAAATATGGCATCATGGTAGGCTGGCATTCTGCAATATTCGTACCTGCTAAGATGATAAAACTAGCTTTCGGGATTTCAGAGAGGGGCATGGTAAGCCCCCTGTCTACTCCGAATGCTTTGTTTCCCGCTGCTGCTGCCGAAGACATGCAATAACGACCGTTATAATCTATATATTTGCTCCTTAACGCCACTCTCGTAAACTTTCCCAGCAGATAGGATACTTCGTTGGTTAATGAACCTCCGCCATACACACCCACGGCATCTAAGCCGTATTCTGCTTGAAGCTTCTGGATGGTGACAGCGATTTGTTCATAGGCATGCTCCCATGAGCTTTCCATCCACTGTCCTTGCTCTGTCCGTTTCATAGGAAACATCACTCTTGCTGAATGAGAAGTATGCACATGTGCATTAAGGCCCTTCTGACATAACCTGCCTGTAGCTACCGGAAAATGTTGACTCGGCTTAATCTGCAGGCTGCCATCTTCCTTCGGATGCAAATCCATTGCACATTGCATACTGCAATAGCAGCAGTGCGTTGTTAATGGCTCTGTCTGAGATACTTCGGCTAAGCGATGGACCGGAGACTTCTCATCTAAAGCTTTGGGCTGAAGTCGCATAGCCATGCCGATCACCCTGGAAATGCAACATACACCGTATTGTTCGCAACCGACACGTCATAGGTTGCTACACATCCAGTATCTGGTTTTTGCACCATCCCTGATGGCAGATGAATCTTGCGATCATGCATGGGACAGAAAACATGCTCATCGCACACAATCCCTTCAGATAGTACACCGTCCTTATGCGGACAGCGGTTCTCAATCGCTAGAATCTTCCCGCTGCTTAGACGGAATAGCGCAATCTCGTACTTTCTAAACCTTACTGTTTTCCCTGTATCCAAAGGTAAATCCTCAATCATCGCAACCTCGACCCACATTGATTTCGGCACTGCTTGCATTCTCATCTTCCCCTCTCCAAGGTATATTGTTCTCTATTACGTATGGGAATCAATCAACCCATCTTTACATCGCCATTTGGTGTAATAACATCATATAAGGCCTTGCGAATGTTTCCATTTCCCACAGCCTCTTTCCAAGGATCGGTCGTGTTAGCAAGCGCTGTATCCATGCGTTCACATAACGCTTTACGCTGCTCCTCATCTTTGACAATGGAACGAATGTGATCCAGCCCCATACGCTCTACCCATTCCGAAGTTCTCTCACCATAAATACCTGTCTCACGATAATATTGAAGGTAAGCTTCTGTATATTCGATGACTTCCGCCTCTGTCTTAACTGTAACGAGGAGATCGCCCGCTCTTAATTTGACACCGCCATTACCACCCGCATACAGCTCCCAACCGCCGTCTATTGCAACAACACCCAAGTCTTTAATACCCGATTCAGCACAATTTCTAGGACAACCCGACACGGCCATCTTTACCTTCGCAGGTGTATTCAATCGTTCAAACCGCTTCTCCATACGAATACCCATACCCATCGAATCCGCGGTTCCAAATCGGCAGAACTCTTGGCCCACACATGTCTTAACCGTTCTTAACGCTTTACCGTAAGCATAACCTGACGGCATATCCAGATCTGCCCACATCGGAGTTAGGTCTTCCTTCTTCACCCCTAACAGATCAATTCTTTGACCACCCGTCAGCTTCACTTTGGGCACGTTGTACTTCACCGCAACGTCTGCAATACGCTTAAGATCTTCAGGTGTCGTAACCCCGCCATAAATTCGAGGGACAACGGAATACGTACCATCCTTCTGAATATTCGCGTGCATGCGTTCATTAACGAATCTAGATGTCCTGTCATCTTGGTAAGTATCCGGGTAAATCATCCCTAAATAGTAGTTCACAGCAGGGCGGCATTTAGAGCATCCCATCTCATGCTTCCAACCCAGCACATTCATGACCTCACGTACGTGTGTCAAGCCTTTCTCGCGAATACCCTGAACGATTTCATCCCGGGACAGGTCGGTACAGCCGCACATCGTATCCTTAACTGCTGCCGCATCATACTCTGCACCTAACGTGTAAGCCAGAAGTTCACTAACGAGCGGCTTACATCCGCCGCATGAACGAGATGCAGACGTACAATTCTTAACCTCTTCAACAGTACTTAACCCCTGCTCTTTAATGGCACTGCAAATTGTTTTCTTATCCACGCCATTACAGCCGCATATAATTTCATCGTCTGACATATCTGCTACACTCGAGCCTGCCGACCCTCCAGCGCTGTCCGAATCCGTTAAGATAGCAGATTTTCCAAATCCGCTTATATCCGTTTCATCCTTGATGAGCTTCATCAAACGTGTACCGTCTGCCGTATCTCCGAATAAGACCGCACCCACTATTTTGTTGTCTTTTACTAAAACCTTCTTATATACACCTGTCCAATCATCATGAACACGTATCACCTTCGTCTCTTCATCCTCGATGAATTGGCCGGCAGAGAACACATCTACCCCAGAAACCTTCAGTTTGGTGTATACAACAGAGCCTTCGTACGGCTTCGTCTCCACGCCCACCAAGTGCTTCGCTAAGACTGCACCTTGTTCATACAGCGGAGCAACTAAACCATAAGCGATGCCCCGATGCTGAGCACATTCTCCAACGGCATAAATATCTGGAACACTTGTCTCCATATAATCGTTCACAACAATCCCTTGCTGAACCTCAATACCGCATTCCTTCGCAAGCTCAACATTCGGTTTAATCCCTACGGCCATTACCAATAAATCGCCTTTCACCGAGCTGCCGTCCTTAAACTTTAACCCTGTTACTCGCGTATCTCCCAAAATGTCGGACGATTGTTTATTTAACAAGAAATTCATACCTTGAGACTCCAGTGACTTCTGGAGCAGTTTCGATGCAGTTGGGTCCAGCTGGCGCTCCATCAAGCAGTCGCCAATATGGATTACATCGACCTCCATTCCAAGATTCAGGAAACCTCTTGCTGCTTCTAGCCCTAGCAATCCACCGCCAATGACGATGGCCTTTTTATACTTTTGCGAAGCGTCCTTCATCATTTCGCAATCACCAATCGTCCTAAAACCCATAACTCCTTCTTTATCCGCACCGGGCAGCGGAAGCATGAACGGTTTGGAGCCTGAAGCAATGATTAATTTGTCGTAACTAACCGTTACGCCCTGGTCACTTGTGACCGTTTTAGCATCCGTATCAATTTGCGTGACTTTATGACCTGCGTAGAGCTTAATTCCGTTTGACTCATACCACTCGTAACTATTCATAACGATATCTTCAATTTGCGCATCACCCGCAAGCACCGTCGAAAGCAAGATGCGATTGTAATTAGGATGGGGCTCCTCGCCGAAAATTGTTATCTCATATTTATTAGCAGCTAGTTTCAAAATGTGCTCAATCGCGTTCACACCCGCCATACCATTACCAACCAAAACGATTTTCTCTCTTACTGCCATATAGACCACTCCTTCATTTAATTTGGGTTGCGACGCTTTGAACGCCGTTCTTTCTTGTTCCCAGCGCTGATGCCTTCACTTCTTGAACAGGTTCTTGCAAGAAGAAGCAAGCGATAAAACAAAGGATCGCCGCCGAACTAATAACGATAAAAAAGGATTGAGGGCTGACAAAGGTTAATACCGTTAAGAATGTAACCCCGCCTACATTGGCGTAAGCACCAACCATCCCCGCCACTTGACCCGTCAAGCTTTTCTTGACCAAAGGGACCATCGAGAACACCGATCCCGAACCCGCTTGAACAAACACTGAGCATAGCATGGTCAGAATGATCGTTGCAGTCAGGGACCAATTCGAATGAATAAAGCTCATTCCCAAGTACGCTGCGGCCAACCCGCCCATGAAAAAGGTCAACATCCTCTTACGGCCAAACGTATCACTTAGCCAGCCGCCGCTAGGTCGAGCAATTAAATTCATAAAGGCAAAGCTTGAACCGATAATACCCGCCTTTGCAACCGTCAGATCAAAAGTATGCTGAAAAAACATAGGGAGCATCGAGATCACAGCCAGCTCTGAGCCGAATGTACAGAAATAAGCTAAATTTAAAATGGCAACCTGTCTGAATGAATATTGCTCTGCCTCTGGTACGCCTTTCTTTAATGCATCTCGATTAACGGTCCAAATTCTGCGGCAGCTCAAGCCGTACATCACCAACAAAACAGCGTAGAACAATGTCTGTACGAAGTCATTTAACAATTCCAAAGTACCCAGCTTCCAAACCAGCACCCCTAATACTAAGTAAATGGGGAGTGTCATCACCATCAGAAACACCAAATCTTTGAAGCTTGAAACTTCCATCGCCCCGTTGCGTTTGGGTCTTTCATACGTTTTACCGGTTGGAGTATCTCGGACACTCAAGTAATAAATGAACGCATAGATCAAACTAATCAAACCCGTTAGACCTATTGCCCAGCGCCAGCCCTGTTCGGTCCCGCCAAAGAAATAAATGGCCATTAGAGGCAGAGCGAATGCTGCAGCAGCTGAACCAAAATTTCCCCAGCCCCCATATAACCCTTGGGCTAAGCCAGCCTGTCGTGCAGGAAACCACTCAGAAACCAAACGAATCCCGATAACGAAGCCCGATCCAATAATCGCTAGGAACATCCTTGATATCATCAGTTGTGTAAAGCTGGTCCCGAGTGCAAAAGCAAAACAAGGAATACTCATAGTCAGCAGCAGGACAAAATATACTTTTCGAGGTCCATAGCGATCTACAAGCATACCAATGAGCACACGAGCAGGGATCGTTAATGCGAGGTTCAAGGTAAGCAGCACGCCAATTTCTTGATCCGTCAGTTGAAAGGTTTCTTGTATTTTGGACACAAAAGGCGCCATATTGAACCAAACTACAAAAGAGACGAAGAACGCAGAGGTAGCTAGAATCAAGATTCTAATATTACCTTTAAACGGATGATGGCTCCCCATATCGTGCCCACTCCATTTCTTCATTTTTTTAAAACACTAAAAAGACCATTTAAAGTCATAACGTAGATATGCGTACTATTCCGCACACAATTCACGTTTAACATTAAATGGCCTCATTGCCGTTGGACACGCCGTTGTATCCTGTTCGAATGTTTAATTTAACTTTATTATAGATAATTCAATGATTCGTGTCAACATATTTGACATAAATTATTAAAACCCTCACAGAAACTGTGTGAAAAACAGATATTTTCACCAAAATACCTTACATTCATTATAATTTACAACCATTTTATACCTTACGTATCGACTAAATAAAGTTTTCGTGTTATATTACATTACATGAATATCCGAAGAAGGTGATTTCATTGCTTCAAACCCTATTATATATAACCGACCATCATAACCAGCCTGATGCAAATGCGGTGAGTAATTATCCGGAAAAGCCCAATACACAGCCAGACCTCATGCTGTCAGCATTAGGCTACAGAATGTTATACTACTCAAATAAAAGTGACGTATCTAAATTGTTAGAACACGCAGAAGGCGTGCTTCTGAAAGTCAACAGCGGCTCCCTAAATGAGTGGGTCACTACCCTGCGAAGCATGTGTGATCTTCCTTTTATTTGGTGGAACGAGGAGCCTTACTTTTCAATATCAAGCTGTGACATTAATGAAGAACTGGACGGGATGCTGTATCCCGAGTTAACGAGCATACAAGTGCACTGGTCCTTGTTTATTAGTGTAAAGCATTACCGCCAGCGTACAGCCTGGAAGAAAGAGCGATCTCAGCTGCTCGGACGTTTGGAGGAGCGCAAATGGATTGATCAAGCAAAATGACGAAGACGAAGCCTATCAATTTCTTAGAAAACAAGCGATGAATGAGCGTAAACGTATGGCTGAGGTGGCGGCCTCAATCGTTAAAGTCTACAATCTCATTAGAGATTAGAACAAGGAGGAACGAATTAATGATCAACATACTTAAAGAAGTCGGCAGAGGCAAACGAGGAGCCAAGGACTTAACCTACGAGGACGCACTTCGTGCCGCTGAATTGATACTGCAAGGTGAAGCAACTCCAGCTCAGACAGGAGCTTATCTTGTCGCTGAACGCATCAAAATGGAGTCTGTCGATGAGATCTTAGCTTTCATCCACACCTTAAAGAAGCATGCTGCAACCCATCCGATCCCTGGCAGTATCGATTGTGCAGGCCCCTACGATGGACGTAACAAAACATTCCAGGCGACAATCGCCACTTCATTCGTGTTGGCCGCTTGCGGATTACCTGCAACGCTGCACGGCGGTTCATCCATGCCGCCGAAATGGGGCACAACCTTGTTAGATACACTGACATTATTAGGTGCACCCAACCCTTCAACTACACCTATGGAAGCTTGGACACAGGCTGCACAACAAAGCGGATTTATGTTTATCCCTACAGAGCATTGGTGCCCTCCGCTTTCGAAAATTCGCGGTATCCGCGAGGAATTAGGACTCCGCACCGTGTTTAACACTGCCGAAAAACTACTAAGATTAACGGAGTCGCCCTATATGGTGATTGGGGTATTCCACGGCACTGTCTTTGAGAAAATGACCCACCTCCTAACAGAACTCAACATCGAAAAAGCACTCGTCGTTCAAGGCAGCGAAGGTTCTGAGGATCTGCCTGCTGACAAACGTACCCGGACTTATATTGTTGAGAAGGGCTTAAGCCAACTCTACACTATTGATCCTGAGCATTTCGGTTTACATGCGGAGCCAGTGGAGAAGAACTGGACCAAAGAGCAGCAAGCACAAAGCACCATCGAGGTATTACAGAATAAAGCTGAAGACGGATTACGAAACATCGTACTATTAAATAGCGGGGTTCGATTATGGACTGCTAATAAGGCGGGGACAATTGAGGAAGGGATTGAACAAGCAACTCATGCTTTGGAACAGGGAGCCGCTTGGAACACATTTCAATCCTGGAACAAAAGTATCTCCACCAAAGAGATTGACCCTTTAACAACGAACTAATGAAGCACCTTGTTTCCCCCGATCATGGAATGCTATGATACTTGTATGACCCACAGGATATATTGATGTATTAACTGAACCATGATCATGGGAGGATGAACAATTGATGGTATCTTACATGCTCAAGACGATTCGACCGCAGCGGCTGCATTGTTTAATAGCTGTCTTGCTTCTAATCCTGTTCACGACAGCTTGCGGCCGCAGCACACCCCAGGAGACAACAAGCGAATTACTCACTTCTGCACCAGCTGAGGTTCAAGCCTTGTACAAACAAAACTGCATTTCCTGCCATGGGGCGGATCTTGAAGGCCGGACTGGACCTAACTCAAATTTAACTCAGGTGGGCAGTCGATTATCTGAAGCTGACATCGTTAATAAAATTATGCACGGTGGCGGAGGTATGATTGCATTCGAGAACAAGCTCTCGGAAAGCGAAATCGCCTCCTTAGCGAAATGGTTATCTTCATTACAATAGAATAGCTTCAGTACCAGCACCGTTCTATACAAAAGACCGTTCCAAGGCATTGAGCCTGGAACGGTCTTTTGTATACGTACAATGAGATATTATCCCCTTAATTCTCAAGAAGCGGTAATTCGATTGTGATGCGTGTCCCCTCTTGGCCGTCAGATGCAACCGTGATCTGCCCCTTCATATGCAGCACCCTGCTCCTAATTTGCCGCAGTCCGATGTTCATCGTACCCACTTGGCCGGGGTCAAATCCAACACCGTCATCCCAGTACCTAAACACAATTTGATCCTGTACGACATCGATCGTGAAGAAGACATGCTCCGCCTCAGAATGCTTCTTGGCGTTAGCCAAGAGCTCCTGAAACACGCGGAAGATATGCTTCTTATGCTCTAGATGAATACTCTCGATGCTGTCATTATTCCGACTGTTAAATTGAATCTCGAATTCAGGACTTTCCTTCTCGATTAAGCTGCGCATCGTTTGGATGAGCCCTATTTCAGATAACAAGTAAGGGTGCAGCTCAAAACAGCTGTCTCTAAGGTTCGAATTGATCACTTCTATATAGGATACCAATCCTCTAACCGCTTCATGATCCTCAGGGGTTACGTTATACTTTTGGAACATATTTACAATTTTTCGTTTTAGATAGAATAAATCCTGCATCGTTGAATCATGCAAATCAACCGCGATGCGTTCCCGTTCACTTTCTTGAACATCAAACATCATTTTTCGAATCCAGCTGAAATCCTCGGCATTCTCATTCGGCACAGTTGCAGCCAGTTCTTCTAAATTACTAGTCAATTTCCGAATAAGGTAAAGATTCTCCAAACTCACGGCCAAATAAGAAATAATGAGCCAAATCCACTGCGTATCCTCAAGCCCGAGCTTCGTATTCGATCGTTTCTCACTCATAACCAAGTAAGAAGTATGCTCCTCGTTCGATTGAATTTGAAAGGTAGAATAATATAAATCGTCTAAATTCTGAGCTTGTACCATGGCTCTAATCTTGTTTTCATCAATCTTCCCAATGCTGTTAATTTCAAGTGCATCCTGCTTTTGGAACACAATGGCCGCACCATTCACGTCAATCGTCTCCATGATATCCCTTAGAATAATGTCCTTTAATTCTCTAAAGGTCTGGATGTTACGCAGTTTATTCGCAATATTGTTAAGGGCATGCTGCAAATGATATTTTCTCGGAAACAGCATCTTATCTAACCCTGTCTTGAAATTCTCAAGCGTGTACAGCATCGTAGTAATGACGATACCGAAAATCACTAGCAACAACAACCCATCCGTCATCGTAACATCGGGAATGATGGCAGCCACGACGAAAGCAAGCCCCAATGAGGGGACGATCCCTATCAGCGTTGTAAAGAACAATCGCCGGGTGACTAACGGGATATCATACACTTGCTTGGTTTTAATCAAATAAGCAAAAGAGGCGGGAAAGAGCAAGAACAGCAGACCGGAATAAATACCGGGTAATGCTATCGCGTTAGAAGTTAAATAAGGAATCAAATACAAGAACAGAATAGGGAAACTGGAAACGACAAAAAAGAATAAGACAGTCTTCAATAACGTGTTCATATAGCTATGATGCCCATATTGTATAGAAAGCCGGATAATATAAACCAAGTCTATTAAACAAAACGAAATAAACAACAGACCGACAATCGAAAAATATTCGCTTACCAGAATCCCCTTGGACGGCACAAAATAAAGCAAGCTCAATGCCGCGCACAACCCTAACAGCTGGTAACTAGCTTTAAGTACCCGTAATTGTGTTTTGGTCAGGTCAATCCCCGCTTTAACCCTAAAGAAGGTTAATAGGAAATGGAAGAAGAAGATCGGCAGCGACACAAACAAGTTCAGCACCATATATTTCCCCAGTACATCGCCTCGACCTGTTAATATGATCGATATAAACAACAGCCCTGATGCAAAGAACACCAATGCTAGAATCTGCCCAGTGCCCTTCTCTCTATTCGATTGGAAGATAACGAAGGCCATGACATAACAGATGATCCCCGCGACAATAGCTCGTATATCTTGGGTGTAATCTCGTTGAAGCATCTTAATTTGAAAAGTTTCGCTTCCTCTCTGGATTACAAGCTCAACAGCTTTGTTCACCGTGGACCAATTCTGGACACTAGGAAACGTATGGGCAGGCAGTCCATTAATCGACTTGATGACATCATTCACTTGCAGTCCCAAATTTCCCTCAGGCATAAAGTCACCTATCTGCTGAATGATCACATCATTCCCTGCAGGCTTAACCGTCAAGTCCAAATATTGATAAGAAAACATCGTACACAACGCCCACCCATGGTAAGCCACGAAGAGCATTAACCCTATACACCAAACCATAATCTTCTTACTCTTACTCATCAATTAACACCCTTATTCCCTTTCTATGACGACGTAAGCACTTGCCATCAGCCGCTCATGTGTAATACTTACATGAATAATCGGTCTGAAGTTCAGTGCCAATCGGTCAATTATCGCCTCTTCCTTGAGCGTACACACCGGCTTGCCAAGCGGGTCACGCAACACCTCTATATCTTGAAACCCAACAGCTTGCCCAATCCCGCAGCCTAACGCTTTGGACACCGCTTCCTTAGCAGCAAAGCGGCCAGCCACAAACTCTGCCCTTCTCTTCTCATTACCTTGCAGGAGCAATCTTTCTGCAGGGGTTAATAGGCGCAGTAGAAATGGTTCCCCAACAGGCTTGTCCAACAGGCGGCGCACCCTATCAATCTCCACCAGGTCATGGCCTATGCCGTAAATCATTCACAACAACCTCATTTCCAATATCTTGAATCATTTTAATAATTAGGAATATAATATATTCTATCAC
>CAYUSG010000060.1:0-20705 GCA_964447355.1 uncultured Paenibacillaceae bacterium | reverse complement strand
TAATACATTAACTTATATAGATTATGATCTGGATGTGATTCGGATGCCAAACGGTCATATTCAGGTTGTAGACGAGGATGAATATGATCGTCACCGCTTGATTTACCGTTATTCTGATAAGGTTGAAGAGAAAGTGAATGAAGGGCTAAATCAACTGCTGGAACGCGTGAAGACAGGGGCTTCACCTTTTCATGATGAGATGATATTAACCTATTATGAAAAGTGGAAATCGAATTCAAAGGGGATTTGAGATGAAGCACCAACCACTGCCAAGGCCGCTGCATGAGATGCAGATGGAAGAAGGCTCTGGTTTCATCCATGAACTGTGGGATTGGACGAAATCGATTCTTTTTGCAGTCATTTTCGTACTGCTTATCCATTGGTTTGTATTCGTGATCTCACCGATCGATGGTCACTCTATGGAGCCAACGCTGCAGGATCAGCAGTGGTTATTTGTCAACAAATTGGAACTGCTAATCTCAGCACCTGAACGCGGTGACATTGTCATCTTGGAAGAGCCTAATATCATAAGGGAAGAGCCCTTGTATCTGGTGAAACGTATCGTAGCAGGGCCAGGTGATAAGGTAGAGATTAAGGATCAGCAGCTGTACGTGAATGGAACGATTGTTGACGAGCCATATACCGAATCAGTCATCGAAGATGAGGCTTATTTTGGTATAATTGAACTGCAATCGGGAGAATATTTCGTAATGGGTGACAACAGGTACCGGCTTCAAAGCAGGGACAGTCGATCTTTTGGGCCTGTGCAAGAGGATGATTTGATCGGTCGGGCCCAATTTGTGATCTGGCCGTTAAGTCAATGGAAATCGCTTTAATAAGCAGGAGGTCAAGCCGTTGAAAGAGATTGAAATTTATACAGATGGCGCATGTTCAGGCAACCCTGGCCCCGGAGGCTGGGGTGCTGTGTTATTATATGGGAATAAACGGAAGGAACTATCCGGCGGTGATGCGAATACGACGAATAATCGCATGGAACAGACAGCAGTGATTGAAGCCCTAAAGGTGCTGAAGGAACCTTGCAAGGTTAAGGTATATAGTGATTCAGCCTATGTAGTTAATTGCTTTCAACAAGGCTGGCACAAAAACTGGAGAAAGAATGGCTGGGTGAACAGCAAGAAGCAGCCTGTTGAGAATAAGGACTTGTGGCAAGCGCTGTTAGCATTAATGGAGATTCACCAAGTAGAGTATATTAAGGTGAAAGGGCATAGCGATAATGCGTTGAATAATCATTGTGATTTCTTAGCGACTGAAGCAGCAAAGCAATATGCCCAATAAAGCTTAGGTGGTTAAAGCATGACATTGCATATAGAGCGGGCAACTATTTCGGATTGGGAACGCCTGAAGGATCAGATGATCGCAGCAGCAAGCGAGCTGGGAATAGACAAGATCGGTTGTACCACCGCGGACCCATTCCTTGAATTGAAAGAGCGCTTGCTGGAGCATCGAAGCAAAGGGCACGAGTCAGGCTTCGAGGAACCCGATATCGATAAGCGAGTCCATCCAGAATTAAGCTTTGACGCGCCTCGATCCATCATCTCGATTGCTGTTGCATACCCATCGAAGCTGAAGGATGCACCTCGATCAGAGCCCGGTGCTTATCGAGGGATTCTCTCTCGTTCAGCCTGGGGTCTAGATTACCACACCGTGCTGCGTGAACGGTTAGCAAGATTAGAGCAATGGCTCAGACATCGTGTGGACGGACTGAGGGTTGAAAGTATGGTGGATACAGGAACGTTAGTGGATCGAGCGGTGGCTGAACGGGCAGGCATAGGCTGGAGCGGTAAGAACTGCGCTGTAATTACGCCTGAGTGGGGGTCATGGGTGTATCTAGGGGAAATGATTACGAATATTCCCTTCCCTTCAGATCAACCGGTGACGGAGGATTGCGGAGATTGCACGCTATGTATTGATGCTTGTCCGACGGGCGCATTAGTAGGTCCCGGCCAACTCAATGCCAGCAGATGTGTGTCATTTGTTACACAGACGAAGGGTTTTGTAGAGGATGAATTTAAGGAGAAGATCGGTAACCGATTGTATGGCTGCGATACATGTCAGATTGTTTGTCCGAAAAATCGCGGCAAGCATTGGTCACATCATGAGGAGCTGCAGCCTGACCCTGAAATTGTGAAGCCGCTCCTGCGTCCATTACTGTTTCTAAGCAATAAGGAGTTTAAAGCGAAATTTGGGCATAGTGCAGCGGCATGGCGAGGGAAGAAGCCCATTCAGCGCAACGCGATTATTGCTTTAGGTCATTTTAAGGATCGGCAAGCCGTACCCGATTTAAGCCAGCTTATGCTTGAGGATGTTCGACCTGAAATTAGGGGGACCGCTGCATGGGCCTTAGGTAAAATTGGGGGCGGGGATGCTTTGGCAGCTCTAGAGAGGGCTTTAGCCTCGGAGCAAGATGATCGTGCCATCCATGAAATTAGCAACGCCTTACACCAATTAAGGCAGGATGATACGAGTAAGCTTACAGAAAAGGAGACTTCCAAACGATGACCCATTCCTTATATTATGATCATATGAATACACCCATCGGTGAGTTAACGTTGGTTCAGTCTAACAATGGATTGTGCTTGATTGAGTTTGGTCCGTTGGAAAAGACGGAGCTGCAGATTAAGGCGTGGATGAAACGTTGGGGTTTTACACAGCTGCTTCCTGATGCGGTGGCTTTAAAGGAAGTGAAATTGCAGCTTGCGGAATATTTTTCGAAAGAACGTACTAGCTTTGAACTGCAGCTTGATCTGAGAGGCACCCCCTTTCAACAACAGGTTTGGTCAGCGCTTCAATGTATTCCATACGGTAAGACATGGTCTTATAAAGCAGTGGCTGAGTATATTAACCAGCCTAAAGCGGTGAGGGCTATTGGGATGGCCAATCATCGAAATCCTGTTCCTTTGGTGGTTCCATGTCATCGTGTCATTGGAAGCAACGGTCATTTGGTAGGATATGGCGGTGGACTGGAGATAAAAGAAACGTTATTAAACATTGAAGGGTATTGTGCCGAGAATAAGAATAAACAACAGATTAGTTAAGGGCAGCAGATTAGGCGAGGTGGTCACTTATAATGAAATGTATTTCTGTTGATGCGATTGAGCCGGGACAGACGCTTGGCCGTACAATCTTTACGAGTAATGGTAATGTGCTGCTGGCTGAAGGTGTGCAGTTAACAGTTTATATGATAAGCACGCTTAGACGTATTGGGGTTACTATGATTTATATTAAGGACCCTCATTTCGAGGATGTAGAAATTGAAGAGGTTGTTTCAGAAGCAACGAAGCGGAAGCTTGTACAACAAATGTCAGATACGTTTAATACTGTGCTGTCGGGCAAAGAATTTACTACCAAATCGATCAGTACGTCAATTAACAGCTTGCTTGAAGACGTCATGCGCAACAAAGAAGTGTTGGTCCAGCTAAGCGACATACGGACTGAAGAGAATGCGATGTACATTCACGCATTAAACGTATGCACTATGTCTGTATTGGTAGGGATGAACATGGGGCTTAATATGCTTCAGCTGAAGGATTTGGCTATTGGAGCGCTATTACATGACATTGGGAAGCTAGGGGCAAGCACGGAGAGTAACGATCCTCGTATGCACCATACATGGAGAGGCTTCGAAATCCTTAAGAATAAGAGAGAATACAATTTACTGGTGGCCCATACGGCGTTCCAGCATCATGAACATATGGACGGTTCCGGGGTACCGAGAGGTTTAACCGGTGAAAATATTCATTTATATGCGAAAATCGTAGCAACGGTCAATTTATATGATAATCTAGTCTCAGAATTGTCTGGGACAGGCAGAATGAAGCCGCATGAAGCGTGTGAACGCATGATGGCGATGTCGGGCAAGGAATTGGATCATGACGTGCTTATCCAATTTCTCAAAATCGTCTCTGTCTATCCAACTGGAACGCCTGTTAAGTTGACGAATCGAGAAACGGGTGTAGTGGTTGGACAGCATAGAGGACTGCCGGGCAGACCTGTTGTTCGCGTTGTGAAATCAACTGCAAACGACAGGGAATTTGAGACGGTTGAATTTGATTTAGCCAGACATCCTACGCTATTTATTGAGAATGTGCTTAACTAGTTTGTAATCATTAGAGGACTCATGATACTATATTAAAGGTTATCCGCCTTTACAGTTAAGAAGGTATAACCAAATTAACGATTGAGGTGACAAGGCATGGCTTGGGATATTACGATTCCTATCCTGACGTTTATTGTGGGGATAGTAATAGGATTTGTGATAGGTGTGTATTACCTGCGTAAGCAGATGGAGAAAATGCAAAGCGACCCGCAAATGCTTCAGAAAATGGCGAAGCAAATGGGAATCAATATGAACCAGAAACAGATGAACCGTGCTCAACATATGATGAAGAACCGCAAATTCAAATGATGTGCGGTGCTAGACTAAGTCGTTCTCTAACGAACGGCTCTTTTTATTCCCAGAGAATTATTCACGTTGAGCATTTATTTATGGATCTTCATCGGCAGCTCTGGCATGAAATGCTACTAGTAAGCAGAATAGCGCTTTGTTATAATTAGAACCGACCAGTCCTATCAAGGGTGTGTTAATCTATGAATAATAAAGAGAAGATCATCAGCAACGCGATGGAATTATTCCACCGTAAAGGATATACAGGAACGAGCTTGGAGGATATACTCCAGACAAGCGGCGTGTGTAAGAGTAATTTCTACTATCATTTTAAGAGTAAAGAAGCATTAGCAGCTGAGGTTTTACAGCGTAAAATAGATGAAATCGACAGAGCGGTCATTGAACCTGCATTGTTTATGACAAGTGGTGCAGTGCTTGATAGAATTGAAGCTTTGTTTCGATACACAGCGCAATATTGCGGGAGCAGCAGTTTTGACAGGGGATGTTTCTTTGGACAGCTTGTATTAGAACTGGAATCGAGTGAAGAGCCATTATTTCGGGCGAGTATCGCCTATTTCAGTCAACTGGAACAGCAACTTGGCAAGCTTATAGGTGAAGGGATAGACCGTGAGGAATTTACACTCGTGGATATGACGCCGGAAGAATTAGCCGTTTCCATGGTCGCATTGTTGCAGGGGGCGATGGTGTTGTCGAAAGGATTTAAAAGCGATCGGGCCATTCTTCATAGTCTAAAGCTGATGGTGTCTGTATTCTCCGTACAGAAGACCGCAATGTGATATTAATAATAGATCAAACATAGGGGGCTGTATAATGGCAGGAGTGAAGGATTACAAAAACGACTTGGTGGGTGAGAACCGTGAGCAGATCGAGCACCATGTTCAGCAAATTCTGCGGTTGATTGGCGAAGATGTGGATCGTGAAGGGCTGCTCGATACGCCTGCACGTGTGGCTAGAATGTATGAAGAGATTTTTGCTGGATATGCGGTTGATGCGCGAGATGTTCTGGGTGTTACATTCGATGAACAGCATGAGGAACTAGTAATAGTAAAAGATATTACGTACTACAGCCAATGTGAGCATCATATGGCCCCATTTTTCGGGAAGATCCATATCGGCTATATTCCAAGCGGTAAAATTGCGGGATTAAGTAAATTTGCACGATTGGTTGAAGCGGTAACTCGCAAGCTGCAAGTGCAAGAGCGTATCACTTCAGAAATCGCTGACATTCTAGAGGAAGTGCTAAAGCCGCATGGTGTGATGGTCATTGTTGAAGGGGAGCATTTATGTATGTGCGCCCGTGGAATTAAGAAGCCGGGCAGTAAAACAGTTACGTCTGCAGTTAGAGGCGGTTTCAAAAATGATGCCGCGCTTCGTTCGGAATTTATGTCCCTTGTGAAGGGATAGAAGCATAGGGACTGTTCGCAAAAAGCAATCAAGGTTTTGAATGATGATAAGGGGCATCCAAAGTGAGTATACTTTGGATAGCCCCTTTTTGATGTTTCAAGAAAGCTACATTACAAGAACGAATGCACTCATCGATAGGCTTCGATAGAAGCTT
This sequence comes from uncultured Paenibacillaceae bacterium, assembly GCA_964447355.1. Taxonomy (GTDB): domain Bacteria; phylum Bacillota; class Bacilli; order Paenibacillales; family CAYUSG01; genus CAYUSG01. The sequence continues at coordinate 14,721 of CAYUSG010000060.1, read as the reverse complement.
CTCTTACTGACGCATTCCAGAATTCATAGCTTGTGTACCATAGGGAGCTTGTCCCATGGAACCAAATTGCATACCTTCTGACGGCTGGTAGCCGTTAATGACCGTTTGGGTCGTCATTTCTTTCATGGTAGGCACCTGATAATATCCTTTTTGATTCATATACTGCCAAGTCTCGTAAGCTTGTTCGGAGCAGTTTACAGCTCCTTGTTGAAGTGTTCTGCGTAACGCAGGGTCAGCGCATTCAAGTGCAGCGATCATCTTGAATACGGCAGATGATTTATGGCAACCTAATATGCCGCTTGCAATATCGCGGTCATCCAACTGGCTAGTGTTCATATTCGGGCTAAGCGGTTGCGGATTGTCTAATCCATAAACAGGAGTAAAGTGCTTAGGTGAGCGATAAGGGATTGCTTGTTGTTTACCTTGGTGTTGAAGCATTTGCACCATGCTGTTGTATTCGTTGATTGCAAATTGCATTTGACGATCCATCATTTGGGCTAATTCAGGATCTTTGACATGGGCTCTGTACAACTCGAACTGATTAATCCCATTAATCGTGTCGTTCAAAACCTCGTGCATTTCCATAACTTCATGTGCGCCTAGATGTGCGGCCATTGTTCAAATTCCTCCCGTTTATTAAATTTGTACGGTTTCATCAAACCAAGAGTATTATGCACACTGGAAAGCCAAAATATACATATTAAGACAGATGTACCTTTCTTAGACCTTAATCCTACATATAATACATTAGTTAAAGAGGGAAGAAAGGGGGCTATCAATGATATATAGACGCGTTGCCAAACGTGATGATCGCAGGATATTTACATTAATTCAGCAAGAGTTAATGCCATTTACCCATCAAAGCTTTCCCGATTTGAAACTAAATCTTAAGGATCTTCGGTCCAGGCTGTCCAAGGTTCATACCCTTGTTGTGAAACAAAGTCGGAGCAAGCCCTGCAAAGGATTTATGACTTATTTAATTCACGACCATGAGCTGTGGGTTGATATGCTGGCGGTAGATCAGCAGCAAGCAGGAAAGGGCTTTGGAAGTCAGTTAATGTCTAAAGTCGAACGAATTGCGAGGCAAAAAGGGTGTACGATGATTAAATTGCATGTAGATGAAGTCAATCCAAAGGCACAGTTGTTTTATGCCAAAAAAGGATTCAGGCCCGTAAATTACGAGCCTAAATTGAAATGCTTTGTGTATCAAAAAGATCTGATTTAATTCATGAGAGGAGGGGGGGATTGGCGTACTATAGAGGCTTCCATTTAAGCTTCTTAGCTTGCAGGAATCGCTCATTCACATAGGGCCAGTTTACAACGTTCCACCACGCTTTTACGTAGTCCGCCCGATTATTCTGATATTTCAAGTAATACGCATGCTCCCATACATCAAGCGCCAGCAGAGGGATAACATCCCACTGGCTTAAGTTCTGATGCTTCTCCGCTTGGAGGATCTCTAGGCGGCCGCTACGAGGTGAATACACTAGAATGGCCCAGCCTCCGCCTTCGACTTGCTCAGCCGCTTGACTGAAATGCGCTTGAAAGGCCGCAAAATTCCCGAAATCCTGTTCAATTCTTGAAGCCAATGCCCCAGTAGGTTTACCGCCGCCTTGAGGGCTCATAACATTCCAGAAGAGACTATGAAGGTAATGACCTGCGCCGTGAAAGGCCGCTTCACGTTCCCAATGCTTGATAAGATCGAACTGTCTGCGTTTCCTGGCGTCAGCCATTGCTTTTTCAGCTTTATTCAAACCGTCAACGTAGCTTTGATGGTGCTCGTCATGATGCAATCGCATAGTAGTTTCATCGATATAGGGCTCTAATGCATTATATGCGTAGGGTAAGGGCGGCAGCTCATGGCCCCCGATAGGGACGGAGGATTCGTTTCCAGGTAAGCCAGACGACCAGGTGCCTTCACCCGTGTAGGTTAATCCCGAATGATCGGATGCCGGCTGTGGTGTCTGTTGGGCAAGCCGCTGGGGATATCCGTATGCCTGAATTTGGTCGCTGCTTGCAGGAGGCAGTCCGATAAAATAGTTTGAGGCTCTAATCGAATATTCAATCCATGGAGATATTGCGGTATTTCGTGCGATGGCACTGCTAGTTTGAAGTATGTCTGTAAGCAGAGATACAAACTGACGGGATTGATGTGCAGAATTTTGTCTTAATTGCTCCACGTTCGTAAGCAGTACAGAGTTGAAATCGAATTTGGAGTCTATTACAGCTTGAATCCACTGTCTGCTCAACTGTTCAGTTTGTGCGAATGACTTCTCCAGCTGCCTGAAAGCAAATTGAAAAGGGGTTTCAAGGTTGCTCAGAGTATGCTGCAATACTTGGACATGCTCTTGCTCGAGCTGCTTCCATAAACGGATGTCTTCTAAGACTCTAAGAGGCAGTAATTTACCATACATATGAAGCACTGTATTCCACATCCTCTATCTTATTCTTAAAGTTATATGTATTCTCATGCCAAGTTGGCCTATGAAACAATTTCATAATGCGCTATGAAGCAACATCCTTCTTGCTCATTACGAAATTGATTCAGTTTTTTTCGGGTGTTGACAGCTTGGAATAGGATTAACATCTTTACGGTTTTTTGATTGTTAGTTATACTAGATGTAACTAAGTTTCATCTTATGAAACAGTAGAAAGTGAGTGGAAGGTGTGGAAGAGCAGAAGCTGACAGTTCGAGCCGTTGAAAGGGCCCTTGATATTCTACTTTGCTTTACGGCAGACACAGATTTAAGCTTAACAGATATCGCTGGACGTGTATCGCTTCATAAGAGCACTGTCCACCGTTTACTTGCCTCGCTCGAGGTTAAGGGCTTCGTCATTCGTGATCCGCATACGGAAAAATATAGATTGGGCTTTCGTGTTTGGGAGCTCTCCGCACATTTATCTAGAACAGATGATCCGGCGCAAGTGCTGCTGCCTGAGATGGAACGATTACGAGATGAGCTTGGAGAGACGATAAGTTTGTATATTAGGGATGGCAAAGAAAGAATTCGAATCCAAGCCGTTCAGAGCAATCAGGCGATCAGAAGAGTAGCGCCGGTAGGGGTTAGACTGCCTTTGTATGTCGGGGCTTCAAGCAAAGTACTGCTAGCCTATGCAGAGACTGAGGAAGTCGATAAAGTGATGCAAAGTGATCCCGAATGGACTACGCAGGTGGAGCGCAGTGCCTTTATAGAGCAATTGAACGATATTAGGGTTAAAGGTTTTGCAACTAGTATAGAAGAGCGTGAACCCGGCGCAGCTGCTGTAGCGGCACCGATTTTCGGTTGGTCTGGGGATTTATCAGCGGCACTTTCAGTTTCAGGCCCAGCTAATCGGCTGACACTGGATAAAATGAATGCCTACGCTAAGCAAATTATTGAAGCAGCAGAACGTATGGGGAAGATGGTGAAGTAAGCGAAAGTGAGCAGGTGTCGCACCAACTTGCTGCTATAGCCTCAATGATTTATGATTTGTCAATCCATATATGCAAAAAGAGCAGTTCGCAGGTTGTAGACCTTGCGAGCTGCTCTTTTCTTATCAGACGTATACGTCTTGGATCTTTATGATTGTGCGTCCCTCATCATTTGACGAAGAACCGTTTGCAGGATACCGCCGTTACGATAGTAATCGATATCTACAGTGCTGTCTAGACGGACAGTGACATCGAATTCGAAGGAAGATCCGTCTTCGCGAGTGGCTTTCACGGTTAGGCTTTGACCCGGCTGAATATCGTTGCTTAATCCGACGATATCGAACGTTTCTTTGCCTGTAATGCCTAAGGAAGACCAGCTTGCGCCTTGTTGGAATTGAAGCGGTAGTACACCCATACCTACAAGGTTGCTGCGGTGAATACGCTCGAAGCTTTCAGCGATAACAGCTTTAACTCCAAGCAAGAATGTGCCTTTGGCAGCCCAGTCACGGGAGCTTCCAGTACCGTACTCTTTACCTGCGATAACAACCAAGTTGGTATCTTGATCTTGATATTGCATCGAAGCATCGTAGATCGAAGTGACTTCGCCTGTTGGCAAGTAAGTGGTTACGCCGCCTTCAGTACCCGGCGCCATTTGGTTACGAATACGGATGTTAGCAAAGGTACCGCGCATCATAACGTTATGGTTACCCCGACGGGAGCCGTAGGAGTTGAAGTCTTTGCGTTCTACGCCGTTTTCGGTTAAGAATGTACCAGCAGGGCTGGAAGGTGCAATGTTACCAGCAGGGGAGATGTGGTCTGTTGTAACGGAATCTCCGAGCAATGCTAACGTTTTTGCCCCTTTAATGTCTTGGATGTCCCCGACATCGGTAGTTAACCCTTCAAAGAACGGCGGGTTAGCGATATAGGTGGATTTTTCATCCCATGCATAAAGCTCGCCTTCTGGAACAGGGATCTCATTCCAGCGTTGGTTCGCACGGAATACATCTTTATATTTCTCTCTGAACATTTCAGGTGACATCGCTTGCTCAATCGCGGCTTTAACCTCTTCATTAGAAGGCCAAATATCCTTCAAGTAAACGGGTTGATTGTCTTTGCCATAGCCGATTGGATCTTTTGCCAGGTCAATGTTTACTGTTCCTGCTAGAGCATACGCCACAACAAGCGGCGGAGAAGCAAGATAGTTAGCTTTAACCTGAGCATGCACGCGGCCTTCGAAGTTGCGGTTACCACTTAATACAGCAGCTACCGTCATGTCATTGTCAGCGATCGCTTTGCTCACTTCATCAGGTAATGGACCACTGTTACCGATACAAGTTGCACAGCCGTAACCAGCAACGTGGAAGCCGAGCGCTTCAAGCGGCTCAAGCAATCCAGATTTCACTAAGTAGTCTGTAACGACAAGGGAACCTGGCGTTAAACTGCTCTTAACATAACCTGGTTTCACTAGGCCTTTCTCTACAGCTTTCTTAGCAACAAGCCCTGCACCAAGCATAACACTTGGGTTAGAGGTGTTCGTACAGCTCGTAATCGCAGCAATAACGACTGCTCCTGTGCTCATGGCGGAAGTATCGCCGTTTGGATGCTTCACTTCTACTTTTTGTTCAATTTTATCTTCGGATAAGCCATACCCGCCTTTATCAATCGGTGTGCGGATGATGGTGTTGAAGGCTTCTTTCATGTCTGTGAGCTCGATGCGATCTTGAGGACGCTTAGGTCCTGCTAAGCTCGGTACGACAGTGGCAAGATCTAATTCAATCGTGTCGCTGAATACGGGCTCAGGCGTGCTGTCTGTGCGGAACATACCTTGCGCTTCGTAGTAGGCTTTCACAAGTGCAACTTGCTCATCTGTACGTCCAGTGTTTCTCATATAGTTAAGTGTCTCTTCATCTACCGGGAAGAAACCGATTGTTGCGCCATATTCAGGAGCCATGTTAGCTACTGTCGCACGGTCCGCTAAGCTCATGTTGCTCAAACCGTCGCCGTAGAATTCTACGAATTTACCAACTACGCCTTTTTTACGCAGCATTTGAGTAACGGTTAACGCTAAGTCAGTTGCAGTAGCGCCTTCTGCTAATTTACCAGTCAGCTTAAAGCCTACAACCTCAGGTGTTACAAAATAAAGCGGCTGACCTAACATACCAGCTTCAGCCTCGATACCGCCAACACCCCAACCTACAACGCCCAAACCATTGATCATGGTGGTATGGGAGTCAGTACCAACTAATGAATCAGGGAATACAACGGTTTCACCGTCCACGGTTTTGGTTGCTGCAACGCTGGCCAAGTACTCTAGGTTAACTTGGTGAACGATCCCCGTAGCAGGCGGAACCGCACGGAAGTTATCGAACGCCGTTTGAGCCCAGCGAAGGAAACGATAACGTTCTTCGTTACGTTCGAACTCTACATTCATATTGTAATCCAGCGCATCCTTCGATCCGAACGCATCAACCATGACGGAGTGGTCAATAACGAGGTCAACCGGTACAAGCGGATTGATGCGTTTTGGATCTCCGCCTGCTTGTTTCATCGTGTCACGCATAGCTGCAAGGTCAACTACAACAGGAACTCCTGTGAAATCCTGAAGTACGATACGAGCAGGGATAAAAGGAATTTCTTTGTTATTATCGCGAGCGTCCGCCCAGTTTGCTAATTGTTTAACATGATCGTTAGTGATCGCACGGCCATCGAATTGACGAACGGCTGCTTCAAGCAATACTTTGATTGAGAAAGGCAGCTTGGCGATTCCGCCGATGCCTTGTTCCTCGAGTTTCGGAAGTGAGTAATAGGCATAGCTTTGGTTATTCGCAGTTAACTGGCTGCGAACTGAGAATTGGTCTTGTGCCATGAAACAAGTTCCTCCTTCATTGTTTTTCACGTTTCATCTAGTGAAACGTAATTTCATTATTCAATATGTTTAGTATACCTGTTTGACCCCGCACTCGTAAAGATGTTTTTCATTCATTTTTGAGCCCTTCGTTTCATATAATGCAACAACTCCCTATGGATTTTGAGCGGTACAAGAAACCATTTTATGACATGCAAATGGATTCACTTTAAGGAACTCAAAGGAGGGGCATGTATGGCTTTTGACACCTGGTGGTCTTTACTGAACACGTTTGTTCAATATCAGAATGAACTCAATATCGAGTATGAATTTAATCCCGTTCACTTAGACATCAGGGATGCTGAGTATTGTGCACATCAGCTAAGGCGGTTAAGCCGGATCAGGCAGCAGCATCAAGCTCGGCAAATTGAGCCTGTTAAGCATGAAGTGAGAGCGAACCTCGTCGCGGCAGATGAAAGCAATGATGCTGTAAATGTACGATTGAAATGCCGCAACAAGCTAACTTATCGGATGGAAGACAAGGAACACGACGACTGTCAAGTATACGAGCAGCAGATCGTTCTCATGAAGGAGGACCAAGGCTGGGTTATTGAACGTGCGGAATGCCCCACTCCTGAGAAAACTAAAACGTATTTATCAACTGCTCAATCATGTCAAATGCTCAATGGCGATGGCCCCTCATTATCGACTTATTCAGCAATTAGAGCACAAGGAGCACAATCACAGCCGCTGATTAATGCTCACGTGTTCAACGGAATGAACACATTACAGCCAAGATCACATCAGTATGATCGCATGAAAGCTCAAGCTTATGCGGACAAATGGTGGGACAGCGCGAATCCCGGGTTCATTCATTTTGATGTCGATTGTACGAATTATGTTTCCCAATGCCTCTATGCAGGCGGAGCACCAATGCACTATACTGGGAGAAGGGAATCGGGCTGGTGGTACAAGGGTCGAAAACAAGGCAAAGAATGGTGGAGCTATAGTTGGTCGGTTGCTCACAGTCTTAGAGTATTTCTTGATAACAACCACCAGGGTCTTCGTGCTCATGAGGTCAAGGAAGCCTCCCAGTTGGATATTGGCGATGTTATTGTTTATGATTGGGATGGAGATGGGTCTTTTCAGCATAGTGTCATAGTTGCAGCAAAGGATCATCAAGGCATGCCGCTTGTAAACGCGCACACGACAAACAGTTATCATCGATATTGGGATTACAAGGATTCTTATGCTTGGTCTGAACGAACGGTATACCGGTTTTTTCATATCTTAGATGTAATGTAATACGCCTGTGGCTTGACTGACTAAGAGATCGCTTCATTAAGATAGGATGCTATTGCAGCTTAATAATATACTTGAATGAATTTCATAATTAGAATTTGCATGATGGACATTCATGTACTTATCGGAGGTTTATAATGAGTAAAAAAGTAAGCGTCGGATTGATTTATGGCGGAAAATCTGGCGAACACGATGTGTCATTGCAAACAGCTATGGCCGTTATTAAGGAATTTGATTTTGCGACCTATGACATTACCCCGTTTTATATAACGAAGCAAGGAGAGTGGCGGAAAGGACCGCAGATTAAAGCCCCCGTCTCGGACAAACGTTGGCTGACATTCAGTGATCCTGAACAACCCAATGTGGAGCATGCTGTACATCCTATTCCGTTATTTAAGCAGCTGGCAAAAAGCGGCGAGCAGGCTTCCTCGGAAGCCACTATAGACGTTGTATTCCCACTGCTTCACGGGACGAACGGTGAAGACGGAACACTGCAGGGCTTACTCGAAATTGCCAATGTACCTTATGTTGGAGCGGGTGTGCTGGCTTCGGCGGTTGGCATGGATAAAGTATTAATGAAGAAAGTGTTTGCTCAAGCGGGTATTCCTCAATGTATTTACAGGCATTTTACGAGGACTCAGTGGGACAAACAACGTGATTTCTACTTGATGGAAATTGAAGTGTCTCTCGGTTATCCCTGCTTCATTAAACCTGCCAATTTAGGCTCAAGTGTGGGTATCTCTAAGGCTTCTAATCAAGAAGAATTGATATCAGCGATTGAGTATGCTTTTCAATATGATCGAAAAGTCATTGTCGAAGAATTCGTCGATGCCAGAGAAATAGAAGTGAGCGTGCTGGGCAACGATGATCCCATTGCTTCAGTCCCCGGTGAGATCGTATCATCCAGTGATTTCTATGATTATAAGGCCAAATATATCGACGGCACCTCATCAATGGTCATTCCAGCGGAGATTCCTGAAGACTTGGCTGAACAGCTTCGCGAGTATGCCCTGAGAGCGTTTGAGGCTATCGATGGGTCCGGTTTATCCCGTGTTGATTTTTTCGTGAGCCGTACGAACCAAGAGATTCTGATTAACGAAATCAACACGATGCCTGGCTTTACTCCATTCAGTATGTATCCGCTGCTCTGGAAAGAAACAGGCAAGCCGTATGGCGAGCTGTTAGATGATTTAATTCGTCTGGCGCTGGAACGATTTGAGATGAAACAGAAGATCAATTTTGGATTTGATGTGGAATAAAGAGTACAATAGATTTGACTAACCCTAATTGACGAGATGAAATTAAGCATTGAAGGAGGCAACTGCCATGGGATTCCAGAGTGAATTTAATTCAGTATGTAAGTTTAAATCCGAGCAAGAGCTGCATGATTTGCTAGAATACGGTAAAACAGCGATGGTCAAAAACGGGTTTCGCATTTATCCAACAGGTCAAAAAGCCATTGCATACTCCCCTACTAACGAGGCGATTGCGATTGTCACAATAACCGCTTCTATTGCGGAGATTAACTTTCAAGGCCAAGAGGTTACGAAGGTTGAAATGGATTTAGTACGTAAGCTGACAGAAGAAGAGTCACGGGTGCAAACCGTGCTGGCAGATGAAATGTTCTTTGGTCAACAGCAATCATAAACTGACTTCTAGATTATGAATTCCGCTTGTGGGGCATTGTAATAAGAAACAACTCTACAAAGCAGGAGTGAATTCCATATGCTCGTTCGATTCGGGTATGTAGCCATGTCGACCGTGGTGAAGAATGCTTCACCCTCCAGAACAATGACCTACACTAATTTTGCCAAGCTGGCGGATCGTGAGGCAGCGATCCGTAAATTGGAGCGACTAGGTGCTGAGAATTTGCACAATACGCTTAGGCTGCTGAAGCATAACCGAGCTCATGATGTTCAGCTGTATCGGCTCTCATCTAAGCTCATCCCGTTGTTAGGACATGAGGCTTTAGGTGATTGGAATCCGATTGAGACGCTAGTGGAGGACTTTCGGGCCATTGGGGATTATGCGAAGGAACACGGCATGAGGCTAAGCTTTCATCCCGACCATTTTACCGTGATGAGTACGCCGAAGGCGGACATATTGCACAAGTCCATTGAGGACCTCCATCGTCATAAGCGGATGCTGGAAGCTATGGGCTTGGATGAGCGGGCGAAGTGCAATATTCATATGGGTGGGACCTATGGCAATAAGGCGAAGGCTTACGAACGTTTTATTCGACAGTTCTCCGACTTGCCTCCTGCCATAAAGCAGCGTATAACGCTTGAGAATGATGATAAAACCTTTACGGCCCAAGAGACATTGGAAGCCTGCGAGACGGTTAATGTGCCGATGGTACTAGACATGCATCATCATGCTGTGAATCATGACGGCGAATCTGCCGCTGAGCTTTGGCCGCGAATTCAGGCGACATGGGAAGGGACGAACCTAGCGCCCAAAATCCACGTCTCAAGCCCGAAGAGCGAGAAGGATCTGCGCGGTCATGCCGATTATTTGGTTGCTGAGGATGTGCTGAACTTCCTTCGATCCATCCGTGATCAATGTGAACAGGTTGACGTCATGATTGAAGCTAAGAAGAAGGACGAGGCTTTGTTTCAGATCATGAGGGATGCTGGACAAGCAGCGGACGTAACTATTCTGGATCAAGCGTCTTTTGACATAAATTAAACCCATTCAGGCAGGCGGATGCTGTCTAAATGGGTTTTATTTTCATCAACATATCAATATAATACAGTTATTCGTCAAAACCGTTATTCCACTCGCTATGAAGATAGGAGGTGTTTATATGCTTTGGCTGTTGTATCTATTCATCGTTGGCGCAGCAGGGGCGGTACTTGGCAGTATTGTTGGCTTAGGCGGTGGGATCGTCATTGTGCCGGCTCTTGTGTATGGTTCTACTCTTTTTCTAGATCAGGGCATGGATCCGGCCGTTGCTGTAGGCACCTCTTTGGTGGTCCTTATTTTTACAGCTGGCGCTTCTTCTTTTCAATATGTGAAACAGAGACGTGTAGATTGGAAGCTTGGGCTATTGTTTTTTGCTTCCAGCGGACCAGGGGCCATACTGGGCTCCGCGGTTACGGGCGCTTTACAAGGCCCGCTGTTTCACTTTTCATTCGGTTTGTTCATGCTGCTAATGTGCTGTTTGCTAATGATTAAAGATCGATTAAAACCCCTCCGATTGAATGTCACTTGGAAACGTGAATTTATTGATGTCGAGGGGAGGGTTTGGCGATACGGTATTAGTCCGTTGCCTGCCTTAGTGATTGGATTATGCGTTGGATTCATCTCAGGGCTGTTCGGTGTGGGTGGCGGTTCTTTATTCGTACCTTTGATGGTACTGTTGTTTGCTTTTCCGCCGCATATCGCTACGGCGACCTCTATGTTTATCATTTTGTTGTCTTCAATCTTGGGGTCCGGCAGTCACATTTGGCTGGGACATGTGAATTGGATGAGTGTAGCTGCACTGGCTCCGGGTGCTCTCATTGGCGGTTATGCAGGGGCGGGTATCGCCTATCGTCTAAAAAGCAATACGCTGCTTTGGGGGCTTCGTGTGACTCTTTTCCTTGTGGCTGTACGGATGCTATGGGACGGAAGAATGATTTTTATGTAAATTACACAACTTCCGCGAAACGAAGGTACACTTTCGAACGTAAACATAATATACTAACGTTGAAATCAAATGCTAGAAATGAGTTGATAGAATAATGAATAATGGGCAAGAGTCGAATGTATATGTCATCGGCAAAAAGAATTTTACAGCGGTAGCGGTCAATATAGCTTCAAAAGCAGGCGAATGGATTCAAAGCAAGCTTGGCAACCATCAAAGTGTAAAGGAAAAGCAGTCGGGGCAGGACTTAGTGACTGAAGTGGATAAAGGGGCAGAGAAGCTCATTCGCAAACTGATCCTCACTTACTTTCCCGACCATCAGATCCTGGGTGAAGAAGGGGTAGAGCCGGGGGCTGAGGCGAGCAAGCAGGCTTTGGAAGCGATGAAGGATGCGGAATACTTATGGATTGTAGATCCGATTGATGGAACAACGAATTTCATTCATGGCTTCCCCTTCTTCTCTGTATCGATTGCGCTGGTTCACAAAGGTGAGATTATCGTTGGTGTCGTCTATGATCCGTCGAATGACGAAATGTTCGTAGCTGAGAAAGGTAAGGGCGCTTATGCTCATGGCAAACGCATGCAGGTTGACCCTGCTCAGAATCTATCACAAAGCCTTGTGGCCACAGGTTTCCCAGCCGATGCGAAAGTGGCGCTGCCGCGCAACCTTAATACGATTGCGCATGTTGCGCCAAAGGTGAGAAACATCCGTTCAGGCGGTTCTGCTGCTTTGCATTTAGCTTATGTAGCGGCTGGCCGTTTAAGCGGTTATTGGGAGATGGGGCTTAGTGCTTGGGATATTGCGGCCGGAGCTTTACTGGTTCAAGAGGCGGGCGGGCAGATTACGGATTACGATGGCAACCCGTTTACAATTGCGGTTCGAGATATCATAGCGTCTAACGGTTCGATTCACCAGGAACTGAAATCGGCAATACATGAACAATCCAGCAACGCATGAGGATGCGTGCTGGATTGTTTTTTCGTGGGGAGAAGGTTCATTAATATTCCATGGTAATGATGGGTGTTCCAAGCGTTAATCGCCACACGCCTGTCTCAGTATCTTCATGCATAGCAGCCTGCACATTCATTGTGCTGAATCCGCTCATAATGGTTTGATCTATTGTGTCACTCATATAAGAATAACTATAGGTACTGTCTGTTTCATAAGCTTCAACGACCTCGGCATCTAATTGATCTCTCAGATGTGACCAGAATTCGGGTAATTGTGCACGGTTAAGGTTGCTATCCGCTTGAAGGATCGTGTGCCGTTCGATGGCTAACTTTTGTTTGCTCATTTGATGTTCTAATGTATCTCTCATTTGCTTCAAAGCTTTAATGCTGTCAGAGTTACCATCGTTTGTGTGTAATTGGATGCTCAAATAGGGATTGCCGTGATGAAGCTGGGACAATTTCAATTGTTTATTAATTGAAGTTTCAGATTCTGTTATGGTGATCACAGGTTGCCCCTGCACCGTCTCGAATGTGACCTCTGAAACTTTCCACCCGAGTTGTTGACTTAATTTCACTGCTGCCGCCTTTAATTGATCTGGGTTATCCATAGGAAGGTCTAGGCTTTGGCTGTATTTAATATAAATGCTTGGGACCGTACTTGTATAGGGGTTCATCGTGCTTAGTAATAGGTCTAGATCATCAGTAGATTCAGGAGATGATGATGGCCAAGACCAGCCTAATAACACGAGTGAACTGCATAACAGAATGAACCATTTTAACGAAAATTGAGGCATAAGCTCCACCTTTTCTCATAATCTAGCACAACCTTATACTGCTAGAATAGACAACTTTAGTAGAGTTTATACCTCATCGAGTGAATCCGTATTATTTTGAATAAAATGGCTGTTTAACTGTTTCGAATGACAAGGTAAACAACTAAACCGAGAATAGGGAATATCAGCGTACCGATTAGGACGATAAGCGCGAATTCGTTGCTTTTACCTTTGCGCTTCGCATCACGGTAAGCCCAGACACTGGTAATAATATTGAGAGCTAATAAAGCTATCGAAATGAAGAGGAACAGGAATATAACCCCTCCAAATCCAACTAAAACCTCCATGTGACATACTCCTTTCAACATAGGTTAAGTGCGTCTAAGCACAACATGTATCTTTGCTTTCTAATATTATACGAAACAGAAGGCATGGTCGTTGCAGTATTTCATCTGGCCTCCTTTAATTATAGATATGTCTGTGAAGGCTGTAATTTGCAGCCTATGATTTGTTATTATTCACGATATTCTTGTTTTTTTCAGTTAAAGGATTTACAATAAGTCTAGTTTAATTGTCAACCTTATTTATCGTTATTAGGTTTACAATTAAGAGGGATACATAATGGCATGAAGTTTTTATTGAATTAAGGGAGGAACCAGGATGATCGATACAACGGTACATTGGGGTGAATTAGCGGATAAAGCATTGCGCGGTGAACGTCTAAGTTTGGAGGAAGGATTAGCCGTATTAGAAGCAGCTGATGATGAGCTGCTATCTATCATGCAGGCGGCATTTCGCGTAAGAAAGCACTATTTCGGCAAGAAGGTCAAGCTCAATCTAATCATTAATGCCAAGAGTGGCTTATGTCCTGAAGACTGCGGCTACTGTTCCCAGTCCATCGTATCCAAGGCGCCGATTACGAAATATCCTTTGCTTGAAAAGGATGTATTAGTGGATGGAGCACGCAAGGCCATGGAGATGAAAGTAGGTACGTACTGCATCGTAGCCAGCGGACGAGGACCCACGGGAAAAGAGCTCGATCAGGTCATCGATGCGGTGAAAGAGATAAAATCCACCATGCCTATGAAGATTTGTGCATGCCTCGGCATCCTGTCGCAGGAACAAGCCGTAAGGTTGAAGGAAGCGGGCGTTGACCGATATAACCACAACCTAAACACTAGCGCGTCTAATTTCTCGAATATTACCTCCACGCATACATATGACGACAGGGTGAATACAGTAAATGAAGCGAAAGCTTCTGGGATGTCGCCTTGTTCCGGATGTATTGTGGGGATGGGGGAGAGTCATAAGGAAATCGTAGAAGTGGCCTACGCCCTTAGAGATTTAGATGCCGATTCGATTCCGGTCAATTTCTTAAATTCTATTCCAGGCACGCCGCTCGAGGAATACAATGAACTCAATCCGATCAAATGCTTGAAGGTCTTGGCGCTGTTCCGCTTTATTAATCCAACGAAAGAAATAAGGGTCTCGGGCGGTCGCGAGGTGAATCTTAGATCACTACAAGCATTAGGACTGTATGCAGCCAATTCGATCTTCGTCGGCGATTATCTGACGACGGAAGGTCAAGAAGATACCTCGGATCATCAGATGATTAAGGACCTTGGTTTTGAAATAGAAGAGTGTGCGTTGTAAATGGCAGGAAACCTCCTTTGAGACTAAGTCTTTTAGGAGGTTTTTTGTGTTAGAAGAGGGACTTGTTGACTATAGTTTATTAAGATTATCCTAGAATAAGGTAAAAATATGTTGATTTTTACATGAATGCTTATTATAAATTTAACCAGTTTATAGT
>CAYUSG010000059.1:0-20776 GCA_964447355.1 uncultured Paenibacillaceae bacterium | reverse complement strand
CTTTTAAGTCGGTCTATCCATTTATTCGAAATTCGTTTATGGCTCTACTGTGTTGTTTGTAGTTTGATCTATTTCTCTCGCTCGAAGTACAGCTTGAAAAAGTTCATTGTTGCTAATAATATACGGTTCTGAACCCGTCCCCGCGTATTCAGTCGATATACCAGTGGTACCCGCCTTATCCGTCCGAACCTCGTTATTGCTAATTGTTACATTAGATACCTTGGACGGATCATTACGGGTCCAGTAATTACCGATTGAGATCAGAGGCAGATCTCTCGTAATGCCCGTTGCTTTAAATACATTATGATCTATTAGAACAGACTTCCCTTGTTGAACGTTGACAGCAGACCCCGAATTTTTCCATTCAAACGTAGAATTCTTAATGGTCAGATCAAGCGATGGCTGAGTACCAGCAATATTGCCGCCTCCATCTGCATTACTAATCACCGTGACTCGATCAAACACATATTTGCCGCCCGTCGTTAAACCAACAGTCGATTTGCCGCCCTCTCCGATTTGGAACGTACTGTTCTTGTATTCACCATCCACTAAGTTAATGCCGTATACAGGGTGGTAGTCGATAACATTTAAATTATCAAAGTAATTGTATCCCTTGTTCCCCCCTATGATTGAACGAAGGGCGGGTTGCCCTTTAATGGTGATGTTCTTAAAGTGAGTCCCCTCGCTGCCCCAAATACCGAAGCTAGCGTGAACATCAGGATCTGTATACTCGAGTTCTACATTAGATACCTTTATCCCATCATATACATTATTGGTGACCGTAATGAGTGTGTTCTCAGCTTTTAATCCATCCACTATAATATCGGTCCCTGAAAAATTAGCCATGCCTCGATTCATTACATTATTGTAGAATTTCACGTCTTTGTAGACGATAATGTTCGTTTTGTCAAACGTATTATTCCTTACAACTGCGCCACCTGCATAAGCCGTGCCCTCAGCCAGTCCGTAAGCCCCTGCGGAACCTAAATAGTTATTTTCAATGACCGCTCCATATCCGTCATATAGGATAACATCATATCTAGCATTATCGTAGAAACGGTTGCCCCGGATGGTCACTCCTTCATTCCAAGCTCCATTTTCGCCTGTACCCGCTTCAACATCGATACCCGACATTGGCGCTACACCACTGATGTTGTGAATCACGTTGTTCTCAATAAGGATGTTCTTGGCACCGCCTACAGTAATCCCTTGACGTCGATTAAAGGATATATCCGAATTTCTTATTACAGTATTCTCAGACGGCGTTCTGTTCCAATACTCCCCATAGATGCCGGTACTCGTTGCTTGATCGATGACGAGCCGCATTTGCGTAGCACCCTCCGGGATATTTACACGTTCACGTATTTTTGCATCTGTACTAGAAATGAAGTTCATATCTGCATCATAGAAAAACACATGGATTGGAAATCCAGTTCTATGCCAGTTTGAAAATTCAAACCATCCTTCAGCTTCAAATCGTGAATGAGTTAATGGATACGTCCGTTTCGATCGTATGGTATTAGCATTTTGAACATCCGTACCTCTTGCATCAATACTTCCGGATTCAAAATGGCCTGCATAAATATCATGCCCCATGATCGCATCTGCCCCAACCATAATCCCATCGCCAGTAAATTCTGAAATATTCACACCATCAATCACTGTTTCCCTTGCACTCTCTATATAAATACCAAAGCCGCTTTCATGAGTCCCCGCGGAATAGGGGTGATCTTTTTGCGAGTAATCATGTGTGTAGCGGTCCCCTTTAATTTGGCCGCCTCTAATTGTAACTTGGTCATCCCCATATCCTACGTGGAAAACCCTATATGCTTCAAGCCCATTAGATTCGACCTGTACGACAGCATCCGGTGCCATTTCGAATAGCATCTGACCTTCCAGATGGATACTATCATCAGCAGGGATTAAATAGGTCCCTGAAGGTAAATATACCGTTTCAATCCCATTCTCATGGGCCCAACGAATCGCTTCATTGATACCCGTTACAGTTTCTGTACTGTGTGTCCCATCATTATAAATGCCAAAACGGGACAGCTCTATGACATAGTCTGATGAGATGGGCGGCATCTCGGCGGGAGGTGCTGCTATTTGAAGCGAAGGATAGCCATTGTTGGCGTTAGGATCCATGGTCCATACACTTCCAAAATCAAACCCTTCATAAGCGGCTTGCCTTAGCATCTCATCACGTGATTTCAATTCAAAACCTTGGGCAGGTGTACCTGCTTGAATCGCAGTGGATTCGGCGTAAGATGAACGAATTTGAATACCTTCAATGGCATTACCTATGCCTGCTCCAGCGTTAGAACGTACCAATAAGTTGCCCGCGTGATAGGTTCTTTCGATTTCAATCACTCCGTCAGAACCCGCTGCATAACCCCAGCCCGCAATTCCGCCGCCGTGACTAATGCCGCTAACTTGACCCAAATTATAACTATCCTTAATGGCGGCACCTGCAAAGATCGCTCCGGTTAATCCGCCTACAAATCTACTGCCTGAGCTTCCATAATCAGCACTATTCGATGAATAGTTATTGGATGAACCTTGTTACAAACTGCTAGTTAATCCACCTACATACGCTGCATCGAAGTTTCCGGTAGGCACGCCGGTTATCGATCCTTGCAATATTTTAACATTGGTCAACGTAGCGCCATACACTTCTCCCGCTACACTCCCCACAAAAAGTGATCCAGTTACTTCAGGCTGTTCCAACACTACGTTCGAAATGGTCGATGGCTTCGTGTCAGACAGGCCTTTTACCGTAGAGAACAACCCTACATACAAGCCATTCGGCCTATTTATTCTCAAATCTTTTATGCTATATCCTTGTCCATCAAAACTGCCTGTGAAACTGCCTCCAGACTTTAGTCCTATAGGCGAGAATCCCGCCCCATCATTCCAATGCTCGGTTTCTGTTGCGTCAATATCTCTGCCGAGCACATAGTGTGCTGATAAATCCTGGTCCATTGCTTGCAAATCTTTAACATTCATGATGATATACGGATCAGTCTGTGTGCCAGACCCCTCCATGCCGTGTGTGGTTGCTTGAGACGGTACAATCGATCCTAATAGCATTGTCCAAACTAATACCAAAGATAGTACTCTCATCAATTGTTTCAATTTGCATCCCTCCCAGGCTTAATGCAGCAAGTCCACTCACTCAGTGCAAAACCTATTATAAGCCTTTTGTAAAATCGCCCAGAGAAAGGATTTCTTGCTGCTTGTTCCCATTATAGCGGGTGATGACACTGCTTTATATAGACATTTGAATCAATTTTATCGTACTAAAAGCACATTAATTTCAAATTTCGCTTCGAAAAAATTAGGACCATACCTACTTTTGGACCAAAGCCCAATAGGGACTAAGATGTAAAAATATGGAAATTACTAACTCTTTTTTACGATAAATAAATGAATTCGTAACCTGATTTCGACAGTATTTTATTCTGAAAAGGATTACATTAGTTAATAGGCAGGCATATTCAGCAACGTATATGGGTGTTATCTGTTCACATGGCAATAGTTAGGGGGGAATTGAAAGATATGGAACGTACCGCGTTAAGGATATCCAAAAAGCTGAATGTTGATCAAGAATGGGCCTTACTCATATTAAAGGCCCATCATATGGGACTTACCATTCAGGAGGTTCGCTCTTTTCTTAAGAGCCAGGCTATGCTGTTTCTTCCTGAGCATGAGCAGGACACCGATCGAGCTGTCTCTCCATGAGCATTGATTCATAAAGCAGAAAAACCCTTTTGCAAGGGTTTTCTTTGTTCTGCGTTATTCGTTAGGGCGGTTTATTCTCCACTTGTTATATTCTAGGAAGGCGCGAAATTCCTTTTTATCTACGCCGGATGACATGGCTTCTTTGATAAGCTCTTGCCATTCATCATCTATCACCAGGGGCTCTTCCTTGTTAACTCCTAGAATGTGCTCCACTGGAACGTTCAGCACGGTTGCAATTTTTTCTAATACATTTATGGAGGGATTGGTTTGAATATCGCGCTCGAGATTACTTAAATATGACTTAGCGATATCCGCTCTTTCTGCCAATTCGGAGAGAGATAATCCCTTTTCTTTTCTTAATCGCTTGACTTTAGCACCAATCACAAAGCCTCTCTCCTCACATCTAGTATTATTTTCGCCCAATCTCTATTTTACAGAATTTTGAGTTGAAACTACAACCTCTTGTGATGTCGCTTTTTCTTGCTGCTGATGCCAAATAAGAAAATCGATAATAATTTTATATTCTTGTATCTGTTCCTTGTTAATACCTGATTGCTTCAAATATTCAATGAATTCAAGCCATTCTTGGTCCGGCAGGGAACCCGCTGAAGTCTCACTTGAGTCGTCGAGCAAATCATTAAGATCCACATGAAGGACTGTTGCGATTTTCTCTACTACATGAATGGATGGATTCTGCTTTAAATTCCGTTCAATGTTGCTTAAATATGATTTCGACACCCCTGTACGATCCGCGAGCTCTGAAAGAGACAAGCCCCTTTTCTTCCGTACCGCTGCAATATTCGTCCCTATCATTCGATGGCCTCTATTCCACTGTTACACTTTTGGCTAAATTTCTAGGTTTATCAATATCACAGCCTCTATATAACGCAGAGTAGTATGCAATAAGCTGCATTGGAATGACTGAGATCAGCGGGGTTAGGAGCTCATGAATGGCAGGAATCATAAACTGCTCTTCCTCACCAGCTAAGTTTTCGCTGCAAACGGTGCACACTTTAGCGCCCCTTGCCTTCACCTCTTGAATATTGCTTCTCACTATAGCCGCTGTCTCAGCCTGGGTTAATAGTGCAATGACTGGCGTGCCCTGTTCAATCAACGCGATCGTTCCGTGCTTCAACTCACCGCTCGCTAATCCTTCAGCATGTATGTAAGAAATTTCCTTCAGTTTCAGTGCGCCTTCCAAGCAGACAGCGTAGTCCACACCTCGTCCAATAAAGAATCCATTGCGCGATGTACTCAGATACTCCCAAACCAAACGTTCAATAACTTCCTTTTGATTCATAACTGTTTCCATAGCGCCTGCAGCTAAACTTAACTCCTGCCACAAATTCAGATCCGGCTCCTTGCCGAGCTGTTTCGCTACATCATAGGCGAGAATTGCAAGCACAGCAATTTGTGCAGTGTAGGCCTTAGTTGAGGCCACCGCAATTTCCGGACCTGCGTATGTTAAGAGCGTATAGTCTGCTTCACGGGATAGCGTGGAGTTCTCCACATTTGTTATCGTGATTGTCCTGTGACCCAGCTTCTTAATGTCCACTAGCACACCACGACTGTCTGCTGTTTCACCGCTTTGAGAAATAAATATAAAGCACGGCTTCTTCGATAACAACGGACGGTTATATAAGAATTCACTTGCAATATGAACTTCTACAGGAATATCGGCAAGGGTCTCCAGCAGCTGCTTGCCAACTAACCCTGCATGGTAACTCGTACCGCAAGCTACAATATAAACCCGGTCAGCATCCATGATGGCCTCGCGAATACCTGATGGTATGGTAGTGCTTTGGTCCTCTCCTTGGTATTGTGCCACCAAATGACGTATGACCGCGGGCTGCTCATCCATTTCCTTTTGCATATAATGGGCATAGGGACCTTTCTCAATATCTGCTGCATCCAGAGCCACTTGAAAGGATGTGCGCTGAATCGATTCACCGTCCAAATTTTTAATGACTGCTTCACCGCTTCTTACGATAACCATCTCTTCGTCCAGCAGTTCTACAAATTCATTCGTCAGTTGAATGGCCGCCATTGCGTCACTAGCTACTAGATGGAAGCCTTCACCCAGACCTAAGAGCAGCGGGCTTTTGTTCTTACCTACATACATCACTTCACGGTCTGTCGTATCAAGCACTGCGGTAGCATAAGAGCCTGAGAGTATTGAAAGCATTTTGCGGAAAGCTTCTTCAACACTCAAGCCATCACTCACTAAACGCTCCATTAAATGCGCAATGACCTCAGTATCTGTATCACTCATAAACGTAATACCTTGCAAATATTCCGTCTTGATCTCTTGATAATTTTCAATAACACCATTATGAACTACCGTAAACCGCCCGCTCCAGCTTTGATGTGGGTGAGCATTTTTACGGCTGGGTTCACCATGCGTAGCCCATCTAGTATGCCCAATTCCTATGTCTGCTGAAACAGCAGGTTCAACGATCCGTCTTAAATCAGCAATTCGACCTTTTTCCTTAAATATATGAATCCCCTGATCATTTAACAAGGCGATTCCCGCCGAGTCATATCCTCGATATTCCAGCTTCTCCAGTCCTTTAAGCAGGATTTCCTTAGCATCTACATTTCCAACGTAACCGACAATTCCACACATCGGGTTATACCCTCCTAATTCACTTCAAAAATAAACGTTCGACATGCCTATTACTTAAATGGTTAGCTTTGCAAAACTGTTAAACACTTCTTGAACCGTATCAATGACCCTATTCTGATCTGTCTCACTCATCCCTGATCCCGAAGGCAAGCATAAGCCTTCCTGAAACAATCGCTCTGAAACGGCGCCAAGTTCAGGATGTTCATAGAACTTCGCCCCATTAAAAAGGGGCTGCAGATGCAGGGGTTTCCATACCGGACGCGCTTCAATGTTGACAGCGGCCAATGTATCGATAATTTGAGCTATCGACACACCTGCCTGCTTCTCATCAATTGTGAGTGTACTTAACCAACGGTTGGAGTACGTGTCCTCAAGCTCAGGCATAAATGTAACCCCCGGAAGATCTCCTAACGCTTGAACATAACGATCGAAAATCGCTCTTCTCGCCGCAACCCGCTCATCAAGCACCGCTAGCTGCGCTCTCCCGATACCAGCGGTCACGTTACTCATCCGATAATTGTAACCAAGCACGCTGTGCTGGTAATGAACTGCCGGGTCCCTTGCCTGCGTAGCAAGGAAACGAGATTTACAAATGGCCTCTTCATCATTCGAGATCAACATGCCCCCGCCAGAGGTGGTAATAATCTTATTCCCATTAAAGGAATAAACACCGAATGTCCCCAACGTACCGCTTGCTTTTCCCTTATAGGTTGAACCTAATGATTCTGCTGCATCTTCAATAATCGGAACCTTGTATGCATCACACAGCTGTACAATTTCATCCATTTTGGCACTTTGTCCATATAAATTCACGACGATCACTGCTTTAGGAAGGCGATTTGAAGCAGCGGCTTCCCTAAGTGCAATCTCCAATGCTTCGGGTGACATATTCCATGTGTCGGGTTCCGAATCTATAAATACCGGCTCAGCACCCATATAGAGAATTGGATTAGCACTGGCCACAAATGTAAGACTCGAACAGAATACACTGTCACCGCTGCTCACGCCCAATAGACAAAGGGCCAAATGGATGGCAGCCGTCCCTGAGCTAACCGCTGATGCTGCTGAGACCTTCACATATTCAGCTAATTCCTGTTCAAAGCCATCCACGTTAGGTCCAAGTGGCGCAATCCAATTGCTTTCAAACGCTTGCTGAATAAAAACTTGCTCCCTGCCGCTCATATGCGGAGCAGACAAATAAATACGATCATGTACGGGCTTCATATTCGTTACTCATCTCCCTAACTTTCTGATTGCATTGTTGATCTCAATTGAAATATTGTAATTTCGGGTCTGCAGAACAATCTAATGGGAAGGCCCGTTGTCCCTATCCCCCGATTTACATATAACGGCATGTCTTGGTCTCCGACAGGGTACAAACCCTCAACATATTTATGGGCCAGCACTGGGGTCACTACTGCACCAACGAAGGGAAGCTTTACCTGCCCTCCATGTGAATGACCTGAGAATTGAGCAGCGAATCCATATTGACTGCTTAGGTCAGCTATATCCGGTTCATGGGCAAGCAGCAATGTACAGGCATGCTCATTGTGAATGGCTAAATCCTTTAAAGTTGCGTCTATATCAGTCACTTCATACAGCAGGTCCTTTGTGCCTGCAATATACAAGGATTGCCCCTCTGCATTGATATAACCGTAGTTATTACGCAGCACTTTAAACCCCGCCGCCTCCAAGGCATCTATCGCTTGCATGCGCGGATTGTAATCATGGTTGCCAAGGACTGCCCATTTGCCGCCGCGGAATGCATGCAGTTGTTTGAGCGCGGCCACCACATCTTTGGTATCCGGCACCTGATGATGCAGCAGATCACCTGTGAAAAACAGCATATCCGGATTCAGTTCGTTGATGGTTTTAGCAACTTGACGAAAATGGTCCGCATTATAATGAAATCCAAAGTGGGTATCACTAAACTGGACAATCTTCCAACCCTCAAAAGCCTTTGGCAGCTTCTGTAGAGCCAAAGGAACACGGTTGATCTTAAGCCAGAACCTTTCGCCTGCAATTGGATAAGCGGCTAGCGCACCCATTCCGACTATGCCGCCCAGAATCCTCCAACCTTTCTTCAGAAAGGTTCTTCTGCTGATTAATTTCGGTTCATTCACCCTATCGCCCCATTCCTCATGACTAGTCTAGGAGCAAGTCTCTGCCTCATAACAATGCTCAGTCAACGCTCTAAAGCTTGACTGTTTCGCCATACACCTTAACCATTTCACGCGCCGGGGTCCCAACTACGGTGCAATGCGCAGCCACATCATGAATGACTGTCGCTCCTGCCCCCACTGTTGCCCATTTGCCAATCTTAACTTGGGGAATGACTATCGCTCCCGCTCCAATCATGACACCTTCAGCTGCCTCAGCTGCGCCTGTCAGCGTAGTTCGTGGTGCCGCATGCACATAGTCCGCCAGCTTAGTATCGTGCTCAATGATTGCTCCCGTATTCACGATAGTGTGTGTCCCAATGATTGCATCAGCATGTACCACACAATGCGCCATCACCACCGACCCTGGCCCTATTGTTGCACTTGGGCTGACTACAGCAGAGGGGTGGATTAATACCGCAAATTGTTCCTGCATCAGCTCGAGCCGTGTAACAATGGATTTACGCACTGCGTTATCTCCAACCGCAACGATGAACTTTAGATGAGGCCTATCTTGCAGCAACTGCTTTGCATAAGATAGAGGCCCTTGATACATACCATCTTGAAGGCTGACTGAACTGTATTTGTCATCTAGGACAGCGGTGATTCGGCAGTCTGGCTTCAACGCTATGATGTCGGCAATGACCTTGCTATGACCGCCGCCGCCAACGATTACAATGTCCATCTCATTCCCTCATTTCAAACCGACTTGGAACCCGTGAACTTCTCCATCGTCACATGGTTGTTTTGGCTGACACCTTCGGAATTGACTACTTTCATCAAGGTTAAGAAAAGAATTTTAATATCCAGCCATAGACTCTGATGATCGACATACCATACATCTAGGCGGAACTTCTCCTCCCATGAAATTGCGTTTCTGCCGTTCACCTGTGCCCAGCCTGTAATACCCGGCTTGACCAAATGCCTTCGCGCTTGTTCCTCTGTATAAAGCGGCAGGTATTCCATCAGCAGAGGCCTGGGGCCTACTAAACTGAGTTCCCCCTTCAGCACATTCACTAGCTGCAGCAATTCGTCCAAGCTGAGCTTTCGTAAAGTCGCACCAAATTTAGTAAGCCGTATGGCATCAGGCAATAACTCCCCGGATGCATCCCTTTCATCTGTCATTGTGCGAAATTTATACAGTTTAAAAGGCTTCCCATCCAGCCCTGGCCGCATCTGGGTGAAGAAGACAGGTGATCCTAGCTTCCAGCGGATAAGAATCGCTACAATCCCAATAACAGGGGAGAATAACAACAGACCCAGTGCTGCAATGATGAAATCCATCATGCGTTTTGCCATGATTTATTCTACCTCTTCCTCTGCCGGCACAAGAACCTCGTAGCCATTTGGATAATTCGATTGCCAGCGCCAAGCATCCTTGCACATATCCACAATACCTAGCTCGGCGCTCCATCCCAGCTCGCGTTCTGCTTTCGTTGGATCCGCATAGCATACCGCTACATCTCCGGGCCTGCGCTCGACCAACGTATACGGCACCTTTTGTCCTGTCGCCTGTTCGAAAGCCGCCACCATGTCCAGCACGCTGTATCCTGTCCCAGTCCCTAAGTTATAAGCATCTATTCCAGTTGCTGAGTGGATTTTATGTAATGCGCAGAGATGGCCCTTAGCCAAATCAACAACATGAATATAATCACGAACACCCGTTCCGTCATGAGTATCATAATCACTTCCAAAGACACTAAGCTTATTGAGTTTACCTACCGCAACTTGCGTAATATAAGGCATCAAGTTGTTAGGTATACCATTAGGGTCCTCGCCGATGCTGCCGCTTTGATGTGCACCCACTGGATTGAAATAGCGAAGTAATGCAATACTCCAGCGTTGATCTGATGCATAAACATCTCGAAGCATGTCCTCAATCATTAATTTCGTACGCCCGTATGGATTCATAGCCTGTAAAGGAGCACTTTCTTCAATAGGCACCTTCTCTGACAAGCCATATACCGTCGCAGATGAACTGAAGACTAACCGGCGAACATTAAATTTATCCATTGTCTGGCACAACACTACCGTGCCTGCCACATTATTCTCATAGTAATGAAGCGGAATTTGGGTTGATTCCCCCACCGCCTTTAAGCCTGCAAAATGAATGACTGCATCAATGTCATGCTTGCTGAACACTGCTTCCAATTGAGCTCGATCCAGTAAATCAACTTCATAGAATACAATGGACTTGCCTGTAATAGCCTCTACTCGCTTTAGTGCCTCAAGCTTGCTATTCGCTAAATTATCGGCCACGATGACCTCATAACCTTGATCTAAAAGCTCGATGCACGTATGACTGCCAATATAACCTGCGCCGCCCGTAACAAGAATAGCCACATTTATTCCTCCCAGTCTTAATTTCCAGCCTCGAAAAGCGAATACAGCTTTTCAATCTCGTTGCTATTTCCATAGTCCGTTTTTCTCGTATTGTCCGCCAGCGTTTCCCGCAATGCAGAATCATCAATGAGGCGCCTCACACCTTGTACAACCCCATCCACGCCGAGCGGGGTAATCACCCCATCGAAACCGTCTTTGACCTGACTTTTCGCAGTTGGGAAATTCGTAATTAACACAGGCTTCCCAAGAGTCTGCGCTTCCCTGACTGTAACGGCCTTTCCCTCGTATCTTGAAGGTTGAACGTAGATATCTGCCGTCTTCATGTAAGGATAAGGGTTGGACTTCTTCCCAAGCAGCTTGAACCCATCTTCCAAGCCTAGCTTGTGAATAAGCGCTGGAATCTCTTCCTCCAGCGGTCCCTAGCCTATCAACTACCACTCCAGGTCATAGCCTAGATCCACTAACTTCTTACAAGCCTTTACCGCATCATCCAGCCCTTTAGCATAGGTAAGCCTGCCAACGGTCATCAATTTGATCCGCTGCGGATGCGCACCCATCTCATCATGGACATCGTGCTCGGCATTTGTCTTAATAAACGAAGGTGAGAAAATGTTCTCGATCACAGTCGTTTTATGACGTATACTCGGGAACAAGTTCAAAAATGATGACTGACACTCCTCAGACACAGCGACAATATGATCAAGTTTGTTCCACATGCGCCCGTCGACCGAAGTATTGACAGCAATATTGCTGTAGTCGGTATGAATCCAGCCTAGCTTCTTCTTTGCTTTCACTTTATCAGTCACTACATAATGCGGCCAGAGAAAGCTTATCGCAGCATCGTACTCTGCTTCTGTCTTCTGAAGAAAAGGCTTAGAAAGCGCCCACCCATATTGGATGTTCAAATATCCAGGCTCCTTTTCGTTACGCCATCGACCGTGTATTTCAGCCAAGCATTTACCCAGAAGTCTAGTGCCTGTCAAAGCAATTTGACCCGACATTAGCGTTTGTTTGATCGATTTTCTGAACGTACTGTATTGCGCACTTTCCGGCAGTAAGTTCGGCCCCTCTGGAATAAGCGAAAAAAGTTCGCCCTCGTGTTTGTACAGCAATAAATCCACATCATAACGGTCATAATCAAGATGCTCTAGAAGCCCGATTAAGCTTCGCTCCACTCCACCTATAGCCAGATCGAACGAAGCAACTAAGATTTTCTTCTTCATCAACTTTAATCCCTCATGACATCCATTTACTCTGAATCGCTTTACGCATGTAAGCAATAACATTCGGCCCCAGTATGCGGCTGACTACGCGTTTAACGTTGCTTCTATATCGCGTGCTGGCTGGAAGCCACGATTGGGCATAATGATGTACCGTATACGTTTGGTCCGTGAAGTATCTTCCGCCGTTTATGTAGTCATAAGGACTGAAGTATGTTCGCGGATAGAATACAACCCCGTTCTGAAGCTGCTGATATTCTCCATTTTGCTGCAGCCCATGCTTCATACACAGCTTAGTGATGACATTGGTATTGGTCGTCTGATCATAAGTGCCATCGGGCTTAATGAACGTTTTATTGTTGTAATAGTTCAGTAATTCAGTGATCCACGGATGGTCCTTCACTGCCCCCATCGTACCCGACTGTAGATAAACCTCATCCTCGAAACCTGAGAACGCTTCATGCTTAAGTAAGCCGTCCAACGGTTTAATTACCTCTACATCCGTATCCAGGTAAATCCCCCCGAATGTTTTCAACGCATGCAGACGAGCCACATCACTGACGAATGCATACTTTCTCGCTTCATAAGCCTCTTGAACATAAGGTATAGCATTCAGATCAAAATTGTCTTCATTCCATTCCATAAAGGTGTAGCCGTCCAAGTGCTTTTTCCAGCTCTTCATACAAGCCACAACCTTTTTAGGCTTAGGACCTCGACCGAACCAACAATAATGGATGATTCGCGGGATGTTTTCTATGTCCTCCAAAATTTCCACTCCTCTCACCATGGAATGACAAAGCTCTTGTAAACCAACCCTAATGAAATAACATTCTCGTAATAGAAATAAACGAGATAGCTCCCCAAAATAGCTAGATAGATTAATTTTTGAGTCTTAGTCTTAAATAACTTAACGATCCAAGAAATAAGCACAATATTATACAGCCCAAAATAGTACATAAACCTAGCAAATATCCAGTTTTGGGTAGCAATCAGCATAAATACCACGCCCAGCATGGCCATATTCACGATAAAATCACTGTTCGGATAAATCTCTCTCAGTTTGTGTCGTCCAAGGAAAGCAATGAACACCGGTACAGCCCAAACGATGACACGAATAAAATTGGCCCCGCCTTCTGAGAAGTCCTTATATACCCCATATTCCGACTCGCCAATGGCAGCAAATAATAAACTCGAAAACTCGTTATAACCGAGCACGACAAAAATGGCAAGAAATAAAAGTACAAGTGTAGATGTAGTCCAAGCTTTCCTTCTGACGATGAAATAAATAGGAATCAATATGAGTGCGCTCTGATGAAATAACGAAGCAAATATCACCACGGCAAAATATCGTTTCCAGTACCCCTTGGCCAAAAAATGGGATGCAGCAAAAATAATGGAGGCGGCTAAAAATTGACGAATTCCATTCATTGAAGTGATGTACAAACCTGAGGTTATATAAACGTAAACACTAAGCTCAAACAACCGAGTGTATTTATACAACGTTATGACAATCAGCAGATTAGTGACCAGGGCGGTGATTAGTATGAGTATTTGGGGGTTATCTGTAAACTGCTTCAGCGCCATTTGTAAGACACTAAAGCCCATATCCTTGTTATTCAGAACGTAGGTCCATGTAAAATCATTAACCGTATACCCATGCATGTACATGTAGGTATCGCCTATGGAACTACGCAGACCAGATATCGTTATAAAGGTAATTACTACAATAAACACCATGAATTTGTTCGGTTTTACGAACACAGGTCCAATCGGAGATGGCTTCGCAAGAAATCTAGCATATAGCGCAAATACATAAACCACCATTAAGTTTATCCAAATCATGGTCATAACGTTTATCCCTCATTCGTTCAATCCCTGCACTTTAGACAGCTTTCGTCTTCAAGCGTATATAAATCATCAACAATAATCCAAATGGTGCTGCCAGCAATGTTAATCCCTTACACGGAGTCTCTCGTAAAAAGTTACGATTCTTCGACAGCAGGCTGCTCGACATATAGTGAATGGCCTGTTTAAATTTAAATAAAGTACTTGCGAAAGGAAGCTGCATGAGTGCAGTTCTGTAAAAGGCAAATCCTTTTGGATTGCGTCTATATTGGCGAAGCATGTTTAAGGATGAACCATCCGGCAAATATTCTACACAACATAATACCTCATTTAGCAACAGCATTTCATACTGCAAATCGAGCATATAGTATTTATAGGCCAAGCCTACGTATCTCTCATTCTCGAACAGAGGATAAGGATATTGCCGGGTTAATTCTGAACGGTACACTACCTTCTTGTCTCCCGTGACACCATGCTTTTGATAAAGTTCAAACAACGTAGATGATTTTAAATGCTCAGGTAAAGGCGTACCGATCACTGTACCATCGGTATAAGTATCCAAACCAATCATGCCGCTCACCTTATCGCTGCCATTCGCTTTCCAGAACGACACAATTTTCTCAACTGCATCATCCGGCATATAGTCGTCAGAATCAATGCACACGTTAAGTTCTGTATCGATATGTTCATACGCTGTATTATGAGCACCGTGCATGCCCTGATTAGCCTGGTAGATGTATCGAATCTCGAAGTCCGCTTCTTGCATCCAAGCGTGAACTAATTCCTTAGTCTGATCCGTAGAACCATCATCAACCACAAGCCAAATGAAATCTCGGGAGGTTTGTCTCTTGAGACTTTCATAACAATGATGAAGACAGTAAGCTCGGTTATACGCAGGTGTAAACACCGTCAAGGTCTTCACAAACATCACCTCCCGATTGCATTTAGATAAAAACCTTCAGCCCAACCTGCTGTTTCTTTTATATCAAAGCCTGTATCTGCAAAAGCCTTTGGCTCAACTTGTCTATTTATAGAACCCGTTATTCGGGCATGAATGGCGTCTATCCACAATTCATCTTTATGAAGCGATACAAAATCAACGAGTCCCAAGCCAAGGTCCACTTCTCTAGTAATGACGTCCGAAATAATACACGGAAGCCCTGCACCTTGCGCTTCAATTAACGTGACTGGAAGCCCCTCGTGCAAAGAAGGGAACACAAGTACATCAAAAGCTTGCAGCAATCGTTCAATATCACTGCGAACCCCTAGAAACTTAACATGCTCCTTGAGATTTAGCTGATTGACCTTATCTTCAATTTCGTTTCGCAATGTACCATCACCCGCTAAGAGCAGTACAGCGTTATTGTTCTTCTGACGGTAAAGATCAAACAATTCTAACAAGTAAGCATGATTTTTCTGTTCATTAAATCGTCCAACATGACCTAACACAACACGATGGTCTGGAATGTTTAATTCCTCTCGAATGGTCTGCCTAGTCGTTTCAGAAAACTGAAATCGGTCACTTTCAATCCCATTCTTAAGAATGACCCCATCTGACTTTTGACCAAACAACCAAGCGAGCGCTTGGCTTGAACAGCCTAACCTATGCGTTACACTTGAGCGGATCTTCTGTCCAGCATACCACTTGTATGCTTTAGCTGCTACTCCACCCTCACTGCTGGTGTTATGACTGTGAGCTATACGAACAGGAATTCCCTGTTTCTTAGCTTCCCGCAGGATTATACCACTCATTTTATCCATATGAGCATGCACAACTGAATAATGAGCATGTTCCTTGAAAAAGGCAGCCAGCGCGCTCTTATATCCAAAATGGCCGACATCCGATATATATGGAATTCGGTGAATGGCCCCGCCCAATCGTTGGATTTCCTCGTCGAATACCCCGGGTTTACAAGTTAGGAAATCGAACTGTACATTTGAGCGATCCATATTGCGGTACAAATTCATAATTAACGTTTCTGCACCGCCCCGGTTCATATTAACTACCGCATGCAAAACCCTTATTGGACCGCCCATTGCTTCACCTCCGAATGTTCCATGTATTTAACATATATTGAGCACTGTTCCTTCAATACGTGTTGAAGGGCATAACGTTGCTCGATCCGCTTTCTCCCCGCAGCTCCCCACTTTAAAAGTAAGTCACGGTTATTCGCAAGCATTTGGATCTTCTCAGCCAATGTTTGTGCATCCTCAGGATGAACAATCCATCCATTTACATTAGAGCTTACTAATTCTCGATGTCCTCTATTATCGCTTGCTAGAATAGGTAACCCGCATGACATAGCTTCCATAATATTAACGGGGAGCCCTTCTCGCAGGCTTGAGGCGACAGCTACATCACACATAGGCATGATTTCAGCAATATCATTACGATATCCCAAAAACTCTATCATACCTGCTACACCTAAATCACGAGCCAATGCTTTACTTTCTTCCAGCAGCGTACCGTCCCCAGCTAACAAAAGCTTTGCATTAGGCAGTGTATCCTTAATTAAGGCCATGGCTTGAATGAGCAGCCTTTGATTTTTATTCTTATTAAATTCAGCTGCGTAGAACATCATAAAAGCGTCGTTGGAGTAACCCTTCTCGATTCTCAACTTCTGCTTCTGTTCCGCTTGTCGGTAGTAATATACTTCCGTATTCACTCCTACCCCATTCACTCGCTCAATAGAACTTGATCTAAAACCTCTGCTAACAGCCAATTGATA
The DNA here is from genome assembly GCA_964447355.1 of uncultured Paenibacillaceae bacterium. Lineage (GTDB taxonomy): Bacteria > Bacillota > Bacilli > Paenibacillales > CAYUSG01 > CAYUSG01. The sequence continues at coordinate 4,113 of CAYUSG010000059.1, read as the reverse complement.
ATCTTCCGAATTAATTGTAATTAAACAATCGGTCATCGTTGCTAGAAGCGACTCAATGGGGTAATAGATAAGCCAGTTCAACAAAGGGGCCCCTTTGCAAAAGTGAAAACCATGCGCTGTATACAGCACCTTCGTTCCGCGTCGCCTGGCTTTTCTAGCGGCTAATCGACCAAGCACGCCTCCCATCGGGGTATGGCAATGGATGATACTATATTGCTCCTGATCAATGATGTCATCCAGCTTCTTCCAGACCTTAATGTTGCCTAGTTTAAAAGGCGAACGTTCAAAGGGTAGATCAAATTTTCGGTCTACATAGGGGAGCTCTAATGAGCCTTTAGCAGCAATGTGCACTTCCCACCCCTGCTCCTTAAACCACCTTAAATAGGGCAGGTGGAACTTCTCAAAATGGTAGTCCACCGTTGCCACATACAGAATCTTAGACACTGAATTCATTGACCCGTTCCTTCTCTAACACTTTGGCAAGATAGTCTAGCAGATCATGTCGAAGCTCATCACGTTCAAGAGCTAACTCAATGGTCGTTTGAATAAATCCCATTTTCTCACCTACATCATATCGAATGCCTTCAAATGCATAGGCAAAGGCGCGTTCCGTTTGATTCAAAGCCGCAATCGCATCGGTTAATTGGATCTCACCGCCTGAACCAGGCTCTTGCTGAGCCAAAATATCAAATATAGTAGGATTCAATATATAACGTCCCATGATTGCTAAATTAGAAGGTGCTTCACTTAGCTTTGGCTTCTCTACCAAAGAGTTAATACGATAGGTGCGCTCGTTAAGCTGTGAACCATCGACAATTCCATATCTTGAGACCTCTTGATCAGGCACATGCTTAACCCCAATTATCGAGGCATTATAGTGGTCATACTGTTCTATCATTTGCTTCAAGCACGGCTGCTCAGCTTGAACAATATCATCCCCTAGAAGTACGGCAAACGGTTCATTCCCAATGAATTTTCTCGCGCAGAGAATCGCATGCCCAAGACCCTTTGGCTCCTTCTGGCGTATGTAATGAATATCCGCCATCGTCGATGATTTTTGAACTTCATTTAGCAGCTCAAACTTTTGCTTTTCTTTTAAATTCTGTTCCAGCTCAAACGAATGATCGAAATGATCCTCAATCGCCCGTTTACCTTTCCCAGTGACAATAATAATATCCTCAATGCCTGATTCAACAGCCTCTTCCACAATGTATTGAATCGTCGGTTTATCTACGATGGGCAGCATTTCTTTGGGCATTGCCTTGGTGGCTGGCAAGAATCGAGTCCCCAAACCCGCTGCAGGGATAATTGCTTTTCTTACTTTCATTCCTACACCTCTTTTAACTAATGGTCATTAACTCACGCTTGTCTACGCGTCGGTTCGCTAAATTCAATACAGCTTCCCTCAACTGACCGGGATCAAGCTGTTCGTATGTTGCCAGTAATTGTTCGATTTCCTCTATATATAAATTCGAGGTTTTTCCCACATAAATTTTGGGGTATATTTGCTGATCCCCGACTTCTTCATCCTTTAAGAGCTCCTCAAAAAGTTTCTCGCCAGGTCTAATTCCGCTGAACTCTATCCCAATTTCGTCTATTGAGTTGCCGGACAGCTTAATTAAGTTGCGGGCAAGGTCAACAATTTTGACAGGCTCGCCCATATCAAGTACGAATATCTCGCCGCCATCGGCTAATGCACCCGCTTGAAGTACTAAACGCGAAGCCTCGGGAATGGTCATGAAGTAACGCACCATCTCAGGATGTGTTACGGTAACCGGTCCGCCGGATTGAATTTGCTTCTTAAATCTTGGTATGACACTGCCCCTGCTGCCGAGCACATTCCCGAATCGAACCGCCACGAATTTCGTATCACTTACACGATTCATCGATTGAACGATCATCTCAGCCATTCGTTTGCTAGAACCCATGACACTTGTGGGATTTACAGCTTTATCCGTAGAGATCATCACGAAGGTTCCTACACCAAACTTACTTGCCGCCTTAGCCACATTCATCGTGCCTAACACATTATTCTTCACCGCTGCTTCAGGATTACGTTCCATCAACGGGACATGTTTATGCGCTGCAGCATGATATACCACATGAGGGCGGTACCGCTCCATCACGGCCATCATCTTATCCTCATCCTGAATGTCTGCGATCTCAGTCGATAATAAGGTGTGTTCTGTGCCGTATGTATCCCGCAGCTCCATTTCAATCGAATAAATGCTGTTCTCCCCATGGCCTAACAAAACTAATTGCTGCGGTTGAAACTTGATCACCTGTCGGCAAATTTCGGAGCCAATAGAACCGCCAGCCCCAGTAACTAACACGACTTTGTCCGTCAGTTTCTCGGAAATACTGTGGATATCTAACTTCACAGGTTCTCTTCCCAGCAAATCCTCTACCTGTACTTCTCGGAATTGACTGACAGATACCTTGCCTGTTACAAGATCCTCTAGCAAGGGTAAAATTTGCGTGCGGGCAGAAGTCTTGGCGCATTCCTGGAATATTGTATTCAGTTCCTTTTTGCTGAGCGAAGGAATCGCAATGACGATGTCATCAATATTAAGCTCCCTAACCGCCGTCTCAATACATTCAATTCCGCCAATGACTGGAATCCCCATAATATCAAGCTTGTGTTTGCGGTCATTATCATCAATAAAAGCAACTGGAAATAACTCAATCTCTGAATTCGTCTTAAGCTGCCTTGCAACCATCATACCTGCTGATCCCGCGCCGATAATCAATGCTCTTCGCTTCTGTGAATCCTTCAAGACATAGTTATCTCTAAAGATCCTCCAGCAGAAACGAGAACCGCCGATTAACAGCATGTGCAGCATCCAGGTTACCAAAAGCAACCGAAAATGCGTCTCCTGCAGTATGACCCCTTGTACAATAAACGTAATGCCAATAGAGTAGGTCACTGCTTTTAGAATCCGTATGAGCTCTCCCACACTAGCGTATTCCCAAGCCTTCTTATAAAGTTTATTTTTGAAGGCAAATAAATGATGGGTAATTAAAAGTGTTATGGAACTGATGATAGTCGGCATGGTGATGACTTGAAGCGTTCCTTCGATCATGATCCGACTAAAGAAAATAGCACTTATTACAATCATGGAATCTAGCATCATAAGAAACGAAAATCGCTGTCGATAAGTCATATTTTCACCCTTTCAAACAAATTGTTGCTATACTTCTGTTCTCTTTAAAGAACGTAAACCCCAAAAAAAATATGCACACATTAAATATGCGCCTATTAAACCCAGTTAAAATCCATTTTAGTTCTTAAAAGAGAACGTGTCAATCATATTATTGCTGCGTCTTTATTTCAGATGTCATTATAATGCTTGTTTTTCCTTTTTGCTTACAAGCTTATTTTTGATTAACTTGGTGTACATATTACGGATAATCCCTAATAAATACTTAAATTCTTGTTCACGATAAAATACGGCCACATATATTAAATTGATAATTACAACACAAACGATGCCTCCAAGGATCAAACCAACAAATGAATAGCTCACTGCGGTAATAAACTCTAGCACCCATCTACAAACAAAATAAGCGGCGGTCGCAATACAAGTCAAATACATGTATCGCATAAAATATCGAATGACCGATATTTGAAAAACCTTTTTGTGCACCAAATATGGCGTTACCCAAAACGGGACTAACATACTACTCACCAACGTACCCAGAAAAACCCCGGCAATTCCAATCTTCTGAACTAAAATAATAGAAAGTGCCAGATTGATTACAGCTTGTATAAGCGGGGCAAAACGATCCTCATGAAATATTCCCGCTGTTGTTTTTATAGTAGTAATTGTATTACGCATGCCTCGTTCATAAAGAATGACCATCAGAATCACGACTATCAATTCATTAAACACATACTCCTCACCTAACCAAAGGGAGATAAAAGGATTAATAATCAGAAGTAATCCCACAGCAAGAAGTGAATACAGCCAAAAATTCACCAGCATCATAGCCTTGTACACTTCATAGATTCTTTCTTTACTTTCTTGTGCCACCAGGTTCCCCACACTGTGATACAAGTTGCTGAACACTTGGTTCATAAAGGCTCTGCCCATCTCAATCAGCATATAATAG
>CAYUSG010000058.1:0-20969 GCA_964447355.1 uncultured Paenibacillaceae bacterium | reverse complement strand
GTTTAACATTGTATTTAGGCACGCCCCTATTCATAATTTAATAGTTTAAATTAACTTCAAGTAGTTCCTCCCTCCTAAACTATGCATCAAGTAATATTTGACATGTAACTCAAAAAAACCTCCTAATCTATGTGATTTTTGTAATAATCTCGTATTATTTAACACTTCTTCGAATATATTGTATATCAAAAAAAACATTTATAATCCTGCGCAACTAGTCCCATTTATATAGTAGCCATCCTCACGATATACCTTGAAAGCGATCTCTAATTCTTCAATTCCAAGACTTTGAATATGACGAGTAACGGCTTGTGCCAGTTGATCCCTGATAGCCTGCCCTCTCTCAAACCAAGCAATCTCAATAAAAGGATATGTCGATACTAGTTTCCCTTCGAATACGGACCTTACAGCGATACAATCAATCGTAAAATTATCCGTTCCACATTCACAAATACTAGCAAGTTCCTCTATCATTTCCTTACTTACTGAACATAGCTGTTCTGCAGATATTCCTCTAACCGTTAATTGCGGCATGATGCTTACCCCTCTCATAGTTCTGATTTCGCATATCATATCACCTATATTAACATAAATGGACTATTTCACCAGAACAATAAATCTGCAACAAACAGCCCTCCGTTTTCGTAAACAATAATAACTGACTTTCATAAAGCGCTTTGATTCGAAATCCATCACAATGCATTGATGTCATTTCCATACACCAAAGGAGTGTTGAATTTATGTTCCAAGAGATTAATAAACGTTTGGCTGATCTGAAAATGAAGCAGCGGCGAAAAACGAACGGAGAGAAAAGAATGGACGCTCTGAAGCAAGAACTGAAGCAGAAGAAGCGCGAGCGGGATCAATGGGAAACACAGCTGCAGCAGGAACAGAAAGATGTGGACCGACTTACGGGCGTAAGTCTGGGGGCCCTTTTCTATTCTTTGCTGGGCAAACGGGATGACAAAATATTACAAGAGGAAGCTGAGCTGCTGCAAGCTAAGCTGAAGTATGACGAGGCTGCCGATACGGTAATAGAATTAGAGTCAGAGCAGTCAAAACCAAACCAATTTCTCAATGAAATTCGCTTTGTTGAAGACGATATAGAGGCGTTAATAGAAGAAAAAACGAAGCTCATCCATCAATTGAATCCTTCGCTTTCCGCTGAGCTCCAGCGCCTTACTGATCGCGAAGCAGAGCTGCGAGCGGATGTGAAAGAGCTTCAAGAAGCAGTATCCGCAGGACGTAAAGTAGTGAGTGCATTAAGCCATGCCGAAGATCGGCTTAGCTCTGCGCAAGACTGGGGGACGTTCGATCTATTAGGAGGCGGGATGATCTCTACTGCAATGAAGCACAGCCGTATTGACGAGGCAAGGAGCAGTATTCATGCGGCACAGAACAGTCTGCGCCGATTCCAAGCTGAGCTAGAAGATGTGCAGCGTGATGTTATTATTGAAATCGATATTGGTAGCATACTTACCTTTGCAGATTATTTCTTTGATGGTTTGATCAGCGATTGGATGGTACAGAGCCGAATTAAGAACTCACTGGATCAAGTTTTCCAAAAACGTACTGAGCTGCAGCGCATCGTTACTGACCTGGAATCAGAAACACATAAAGCTGAAGTAAAACTCCAAACATTGCAAAGACAGTACGAATCTTTGATTAAAAATGCCTAGAATGAAAAGTTCACCCTCAGTACAGGGCATTACTCGTTAAGCAAAAAATATGATGTCATTTCCTGGGGAATAAACCCCCATAATGAATGAAGCTATGCCTTAAAACGATAGCCTGCTCCCCATAGCGTTTCAATGTATTGGGGATTAGAAGTGTCCATTTCAATTTTCTCACGAATTTTGCCAATGTGAACCGTGACGGTGGCGATATCACCTGCCGAATCTAATCCCCAGATCCGTTCGAACAAATCCGCTTTGCTAAACACACGATTAGGATTAGCGGCCAAGTAAGCCAGTATATCAAATTCCTTCGTCGTTAAGTACACCTCTTGATTATTTACGAATACACGTCTCGCACTTTGATCAAGGTGCAAACCTCTGATCCGAATTTCTTCGGGAAGAGACGTTGCGGTTCCTGATAATCGTTCATAACGAACTAAATGTGCACGCACCCGTGCTACCAGCTCTCCCGGACTGAAAGGTTTCGTAATATAATCATCGGCTCCCAGGCCTAACCCTCTTATTTTATCTATATCTTCTTTTTTAGCTGAGACCATTAGTATAGGGATGTCTTTAACAGAACGGATTTGTTTGCAAATTTCGAAGCCATCTACCTTCGGAAGCATCAGATCCAATAAGATAAGATCGTAGGGTTGAGTAAGTGCTTTGTGCAGGCCAGTTTCACCAGAGGATTCAAGCTCTACCTGATACCCATTGATCTCTAAATAATCCCTTTCAAGCTCGGCAATACTTGTTTCATCTTCTATAATTAATATCCGTTTCATTGGTGCGCGCCTCCATTCGAATAAACTGGCAGGGTTATCGTCATCTTCGTGCCCTTTCCGATCTCACTATCCGCTGTAATCGTACCCTCATGAGCTTCAACGATTTGTTTTGCAATGGCTAGCCCTAACCCGCTTCCATTTCCATTTAAATTCCTTGATTTATCTGCTCTATAGAATCGATCAAAAATATATGGCAAATCAGCTTGTGAGATACCGGCACCGTTATCCTCAATTTCAATCGTAACAGCTTTCGTGCCTTGCTTCGTTCGAATGTGAATCATCGCGGGCTTCTTATCCATAAAATTGCAACTGTTCTCTATGATGTTAATCATGACACGCTTTAACTTCTCCCCGTCCATTCGCACCTGTAGAAATTCCGCGATATTAGGATTAACCCATTCCAGATGAATATACTTCTTCTCCAAATCCAGCTTCAACTCATCGATACAATCATGGATAAAGGAAACCAACGAAACCTGTTGGAATTCAAACGGCATACTGTTAAGATCCAGCTTAGAATACAAGAATAGTTCATCGATAAGTCGATCAAGGTTCTTGGCTTTCGTATAGATCGTGTCCATGTACTTGGCCTGTTTCTCTAGATCGTTAGCCACGCCATCACGAATTCCCTCAACATAGCCGATAATACCCGTAATGGGAGTTTTCAAATCATGTGAAATATTCGAGATGAGTTCCTTACGATTTTCTTCGTATTGGAGCCTAATCTCAATAGATTCCTTCAGTTTGACCCGCATTTCTTCAAAGGCTCGGCTTAATTGCCCTAATTCATCATTTCGTCGCGTTTTAAGAGAGAAATCAAGGTTGCCTGCTTTGATATGATCGGCAGCTTGGCGAAGCTCTCTTAATGGTTTTAGAATACTGCGTGACACAAAGTAGGTCAACATCCCGTTAGTCAAGATTAAAGCAAGCAGAAAGGCCACAAGCAACGCGGGATTAAACTTTTGCCCAAGCTGCTTCAGCGGGGTAATATCAGATAGAATAAACAAACTGCCCTGCGTTTTGTCGCTGAAATAAAAATCATAGGTTGAGAAGGAATAGGTCTTCCCCTCTATCACTAAATGAATAGAATCCATGTCGTCATGTGGACCGCGCCCTGTTTCGATTTGAAATCCAGGAAGTTCTTCGGACTTGACTTTACCTGCTAATCTAGGTGTAGTGTATAGGATTGATTCATTCTTGCGTACAATTAAACTCATTTTTAAAGCTGCCAATCGTTCTTCAAATGAATCAAGATAGGATGATTCCAGCAAGCGATCCGGGTCGAACATGGTAGTATGTTTCAATTCTGCCTCGGCCAAAGAGGATTGGTCAAAGTAATTCTGAATACTGCCCTCTTGAAATTTAACATCATAGTATTCTGCCAGGTTGCGAATATCCCCTAAGAATATCAAGGCGATTAGCAACGCTGAGACTATGAATAATAGAACTGGCACAAAAATCATGGCTGTGTAAGACAGAACCAACCTCAAACGAATCGACATGCTTCATCCCTCTTTTACAATTGCTTTCTCTCAAACATAGTTAATCCCAAGGAAAAAAACAAGAGGATCGCAGCAAATAAACACACTGCGCTTTGAAGTACAGGGAATATCGCGCTTACCCCAGCGAACCAAAGTGTGTACCAATCGTTATAATGCGCAGGTGAAAACGCAGCAATGGCAGGGAACATATAAGTGATTCCAGACGCCAGAGCAAACAGTAGAATGAGTGTAATTAGGGTGCTGCTCTGACTCTTATACCATTGTGAGATGAAGACACTGATGGTCACCCACATCCATAATGGGAGCAATGAAACACTGTAGGCTAACAAATTAGAAGCAATTAACTCCCCTTGCAAGGAGCCCTCTATCATCCAGCCTGTTACACTAGAGCTCAAGAAGCCAAGAATGATATGAACAGCAACCATGGCAGCAATAACTGTTAGCTTCGCCGTAAATAATTTATACCGAGATATTGGGCGCAGGAAGAAGCTTTTCATGTGTTGGCTGGTTACGGTAAAACTATCGGCTGCAAGCATAAAGATGTAAAGCGGTAAATAGAAGGAGCTCAGCAAGGATAACAGTACAAGCGGCAGCTGACCAGAGGAAATGAGCCCTAATCCAAATGCTGCGTTCACCCGTTCCAACAACCATCCGATTCCTATTGGGAATAGAGCCGTTAAGCCAAGGAATACCTTTGTTTTGGGTTTATGCCAGATCAGACCCCATTCATTGCGAATAGCCGCATACCAACTAGCCATGGACAGCCTCCCCTCTATCATTCGATATTTGTTCCACATACCAATCCTCAAGCGATGCTCGCTTGCCCTTAACGACTTGAACCTGCTCCTGAGCAATCAATTGACCGTTATGGACAATCCCAACCCTGTCACTTAACATTTGGAGTTCTGACATTTGATGAGATGCTATCAGAAATGCAGTCTGTGAATACTCCGATAATGATTGAATTAATGCTCTAATTTGAACAATTCCTTCCACATCCAAGCTGTTCGTGGGTTCATCCAAGCAGACTATACTAGGGCGTCCTAATAAAGCCATAGCAATACCGAGCCGCTGTTTCATCCCTAGTGAGAAGCGCTTCACTTTCTCATCCTTAGCGTGCAGCAGCCCCGTTCGTTCCAGCAGATCCAGCAGGTGCTGTTCATCTGCATTTTCATAGTAACGAGCGTACAGCTGTAATTGACGATATGCTGTGAGATCACTCAATAAGGCGGGTTCTTCTATTAAGCATCCGATATGCTTCATGGCTTGCTCGACATTCGAATGCAAGTCGTAACCCATTATCCTGACCTCACCCTGATCAGGGCGAACTAAACCCGATATTGTTTTTAGCAATGTAGATTTACCTGCTCCATTGGGTCCGATTATCCCATAAATCTCCCCTTTTTTTAGTTGAAGCGATATATCGCGAATGCCGCGATGCTTCTTAAACGTCTTTGTAACCTGATGGACCTCCAGCACGACAGTCATGTTCTCATCCCCTCTAAGCAATAGGCGGAAATGGCTTGGTACCATTTCCGCCATTCATATTTTATTTGTTGTGCTCATCTAGCATTTGTTCTGGATCAATAGTTTCAATTGTTTTACCCTCTAGTTCGATGGGATTCACTTCAGTACGATTAATGTCAGCGTAATTGATGTCCAGTTGTAAAGCTAATGCATGGACCTTTCCTGCTTGATCCTGGCCAGAAGCTTGAATTTCTAATGTAAAGCCCTCAATCAATTGGTCCTTAGTTATATTGGCTTGTAGGTGAATACCTTCTAGCCGCACATCTTCTGTGAGCTTTGGAAGGTTTAATTCGAATGAATCATTAAAGAATGGAAGCTGATGCGGCTGCCCTTCTTCTATGTTTGGATGGTTAGTTGCACTTTTAATCAAGATAGAGCTCAGCACGTTCACAGCAGCCGGAATGTCTTTACCTTTGAGTTGTAATGTTACCCGTTGATTGTCCCCTGCTTCTTCTAATTGGAAGTGAGACTTATAATGACCTACTAGCGCATCTAACAGCTTCTCAGCATCCCCGTTAAAAGCATGTTCATGCCTGTTATGATGTCTCATTCCTTTTTCCCGTGCTTTTTCCCCTTCAATTACGTAATAAGTGTCACTTTCATCCGTTTTGATTACATTCTGATCACCCTGATGGAACACTTGAATTTCTTTGGTCTGACCTTGATGCTCAACCGTAATAACCGAGTTCATGCTGTTCTGCTTCAAATTACCCCTGATCAGAGAATCAATCTGGAGAATATTCTCGCCATTATCTGAAAGCGTAACTTGTGTGTCTGTCGTCACACTATCAAATTGGTTCGACTGTTTCATGGCTGACTTTAATGCTTCATAACCACTCGTGTTACTCGCCATCGCTGAAAATGCACTGCCCACCATTAATGCCCCGCTTACCACAACCGCAGATCCTAACATTATCATTTTTTTCTTCATGGTTTCTGTTCCTCCTAAAATTCAAGTTTGGGTACTGAAATCTTTCATTGACCTTATCTTAAACTTTAGGTATAAATTCCCACTAAACGAATTCTAAAGAAACTATAAACATTATCTAATTCCTCTATAAAAATGAATGTTCTTTTCAAAGGTGTTGTTTGAGTCTAGAAACCATAATAAAATGAAACTGCTGCAATTTGTTAAAAATTGGTTGTACTTCTATCAGGGTGGTGGTTCTCATACTTTTCAATGTTTTCTTAACCTTACATGTATTAGGCGGCTTCACTGCCTTACTCATCTTTTGGATCCCAATCATCGCTAGAAAAGGGGGAAAGCTTCATGTTCGGATCGGTTGGGTGTTTGTTTATGCCATGGGACTCGTATCGGTATCAGCCTGGTATATGGCTGCGCACCGCATTTTCTTCGATCCAGCCAGCGATTTCGAGAAGATTACCTTTTCTTGGTTTCTTATGTATGTAGGGGTGCTAAGTGGGGCCAGTGCATGGTACGGCATTCGAGTATTACATCATAAAAATCGAAGTTATGCTCACCGCAATGTGTTGGATCTGGGGTTCTCATTACTTTTATTGATCTCGGGGATTGGAATGTTTCTCTATGGAAATAGCGTTGATGTTCCTCTATTCAAATGGTTCTCTTTGATTGGAATCATTCATGGCACCTACCAATTGTATTATTGGTTACGACGACCTAAGCATAAGATGCACTGGTGGTTTGAACATCTAGGCGGGATGCTTTCCTGCTGTATTGCGACCATTACGGCTTTTGTCGTGTTCAGTGCCCCAAGGCTGCTGAATATAGACACTGTAAATCCGATCCTCTGGTTTCTTCCTGCCATGGTGCTCGTTCCAGTTAAAATCCTATTCACACGTTATTATAAGCGTAAATTTAAGGTCAACAGCAAGATTCCAAGGGGAAATGAAAACCACAATAAACTGAATCATGCTGGTAAATGACGCAAAAATGGAGCACGCCCAATAAATGGACTGTGCTCCATTGCTGTTTATGAGATGTCTTACACTTCATCTTGGTAAGGGCATTTTATGCGATGCATATAGGATTGATTTAGCTTATGGATTGTGCAATAATACTAGGGGATTGATAATTTTTTCCAAGAAAGGTTATTGTTATCTATGCTCGACTATCAACAAGCCATGCCGAAAACTCAGCGCAGTCGACTCATAGCTGCTCTTGGCATTCCTCTGCGTGGAAAGACTTATTTTGAAATCATCGCTGAAGTTGAGAATCATCTGCTGCAGTCCTACGAGCAGGCTGTTCTGCCTGATGCACATCCTGAGTCCGTTAGACAACTGGAACGATTTCAAAGCCTCGAAGATGCATCCAAACGGACAACGGAAGTATTTCTAGAAATAACGGGGATTCATTACCCGTTTATTCAACATTTTTCATAGAAACGGAGTTGTTTTGATGTTCGGCTTATCGCAAAGAGTAGTTGAAATTTCTCCTTCCCCCACACTAAGTATTGATACCATGATTAAGGAGCTCGTCGCGCAGGGTGAAGACATTATTAACCTAAGCGTGGGTGAACCCGATACCCCTACACCTATGAAAGCATCTTACAAAGCCATTGAAGGGATTACTAACGGATTCACGAAATACACGAATTCCTCTGGTATTATCGAGTTGAGAAAGCGTCTTGCAGAAAAGTTTGAAACAGATAACGGTCTTCATTATGATATCGATCAAATTATTGTGTCTGTAGGCGGCAAACATTCGCTTTATAATGCGTTCATGACACTTTGCAACCCTGGGGATGAGGTCATTTTACCCGCTCCTTATTGGGTCAGCTATCCCGAACAAATTAAACTTGCAGGCGGAGTACCCGTGATTGTAAATACGGATGAATCCACCAACTTCAAAATAACACCAGCCATGCTTCAAGAGGCAATTACCGATAAGACAAAAGCCATTATTCTAACCAGCCCCAGCAACCCAACAGGCTCTGCATACAGCGAAGCTGAGCTCAAGGAACTGGCAAACCTTATATCCAAGTATGAGTTTTATATCATTAGCGATGAAATTTATGAAAAGCTGGTCTACAACGGCTCCCATTATAGCATTGCCAGCGTAAGTGAAGAGATTAAGAATCGAACGCTTATTGTGAATGGCTTCTCCAAAACATACGGCATGACTGGATGGCGTCTAGGCTACACAGCTGGACCTAAAGACATCATCAAAGGGATGTCCAAATTCCAAAGTCATGTGACGTCTAATCCTACCTCTATTGCTCAGCTTGCAGCGATTGGAGCCTTGGAGGATTACGATCCGAAACAAAAAGCGATTTTCCAAGAAAGGCTCGAATATGTATACAAGCGTGTTAATGAAATGAATCATATTTCGTGCTTGCGGCCTGATGGGGCGTTTTATATTTTCCCGAACGTTAAAAACTGCATTGGTAAATCATACCGGGGCACACCTATTACAAGCTCAGAGCATTTGTGTGAACTCATTCTTGAACAAGTAAAGCTAGGTATTGTGTCGGGTACTGGCTTTGGCTCTCCTAACAATGTTCGCATCTCGTACGCACTCAATCTTGAGAAGCTGACATCAGCGATGGATCGACTTGAAGCGTTTTTATCCGAGGTGAACTAAATGGCTCATAACCGTGTACATAACTTCAATCCGGGACCCTCTGCTATTCCAGAGGGGGTCCTGCTTTCTGTGCAAGAGGAATTACTCGACTTTCAGCAATCAGGAATGTCGGTTATGGAGTTAAGTCATCGAAGCAAAGAATATGACCGTGTGCATAACGAAGCCATTGCGTTATTAACCGAACTCATGGATATTCCGCAAACACATCAAGTGCTTTTCCTTCAAGGTGGTGCCAGCCAGCAGTTTGGCATGATACCACTCAATTATTTGGGACCGGATGAGCAAGCTGCTTATGTACTTTCAGGCAATTTCGCTGAGAAAGCCTATGAAGAAGCACAGCAGTTAGGTTCTGCATACGTGCTCGCTACTACTCGTGAGCAGCAGTACCGAACCATTCCTGCTATAGATCCAGACGGAATCCTTCCCGATACAGCTTATGTGCATCTCACGTCCAACAATACGATCTTCGGAACACAATGGGCCTCATTTCCATCGTTGCTGCATGATGTGCCGCTGATCGCGGATATGTCCAGCGACATTCTATCTCGACCCATCGATGTGTCTCAGTTCTCGTTAATTTATGCGGGCGCACAGAAAAATCTAGGTTCATCAGGTGTTACTGTTGTAATCATCGATAAAGCGATGCTCGACAAAAAAGAGAATCAGCACCTCCCTACGATGTTAAACTATCGTACGCATGCAGCTCATAACTCGCTTTATAATACACCGCCAGCCTTCTCTATCTACCTGCTCTGGCAAGTCCTAAAGTGGGCGAAGCAACAAGGCGGTGTTAAAGCGCTGGAGCGTTTGAATAACGAGAAAGCAAATCTCATCTACGAAGCCATTGACGAACATCCTAGCATCTATGCAGGTCACGCTGATGCTGACAGTCGTTCAAACATGAACATTACGTTTCGGTTAACACAACCTGAATTAGAGAAGCAATTCTCTGAATTAGCCAAAGCACATGAATTCGTAGGCATTAACGGTCATCGTTCTGTAGGCGGATTCCGAATTTCAACCTATAATGCCGTTCCTTTGGAATCGTGCAGACGTCTGGCGAACTTCATGCATGACTTTGCCAAACATCATGCATAACTATACATTGTGAGAAAGGGCTGTCCAGGAAGTCTTATTCTTGACTTTTGGATAGCCCTTCCATGTTTCAAAACCTTGATATATCAACATTCTTGATGACTCATTTCAAGTCTAATTCCACTTTTCGGACAGCCGTTTTTCTTGTTCCCTGCAACAAAAACAGCCCCATGCCAAAGACCAGTGATCTGGTGCTGTAGCATAGGGCTTGTTTTTATGTCAGCATTTTTGCAAAATTCTCATGTACAAGTACTACTCTTTCATCGCAGCTGTCGAATGGTGGGCGATCGTTTGTTTTCGCGGGGTCACCTTATAATGGTGAATGAGCTGGTACAACGAAAGAACTGCGAGGGATGCGATGACAATCCATAATGCATACATCATACTCCACTCGAACATAACCGCGATTAGGATCAAGAATACGGCGTTGAACAAAGCGAATAGAAATTCGGCCAGCGTAACAGCGCGCCCCCTCTTATCTCCTTCCAGCTTGTTCATAAACCCGTACGAAATCGGACGGACAATCCCTGAGGCAAAGCCTAACAAGATCGGTATCCCCAGGTAAACCCATATCGAAGTTAGAGAGGCTGCTGCACAAGACAGGATCAGTGAGATCGGAATGATCGCCCATAGCAGCCTTTCGCCGAATCGATTAGAAAAAGCCGTCATGTATCTCCCTGTTAAGAATGCCGCCAAGGAATATAAGCTCAGAATTAGACCAAAGAAACCAATCGAAATCTGCGTGTTTACGAATAAAGCCAGTGGCAGTACAAGAATAAAGAAGGTCATAATGACAGCTCGATTCACCGCATAGAATAAAATAACATGTAAGCTTTCCCAAGGAATGCTGCTTTTAGGTTTGCTTTGATTCACTGTTGCAGCCTTTGGAGCTTGTGAATCTTGTTCCATTCGCAGCACAATCAAAGAGGCCGCAAAATTAAATGGAATCGTTGCAAAAAAAGGAAGGCTCATATGAATTTCAGCGAGTACTGCACCCACAATACCCGAAACCAGTATGGCTATAAAAATATAACTTTGGGATTGAGCTTCAATCGGACGATACCTTTCCTTCTGATTATATTTCTCAGTCCAATGGAGCAGTAAGGACGAATCGGTTCCTGCAGTGAGTGAAAAGCCAAGTCCAATAAGAACTTGAGAGATAATGAACATCGGGAGCATACTGCCGGATACAGCGAGCCCTAGAATTCCGAGACATTTGAGCCATTCCCCAGCCATAAGTACTTTCTTCGTCGATGTCCGCCCAATCAGCCAATTCACGACCGGCTTAAGCACCATCACTGCCCCGCCATAACTTGCCAGAATTAAACCCATTTGTATATACGATAAGTTCGACTGGATTAAATACACGACAAGTACAGGCAAATATAAATAGAAGCGTGAGATTACTCGGTACAAATAAAATAAAAAGACCTGTCTGTCAAACCCAGATGCTGCTGCGTTCACATCGTTCACATCCTTCTTAATTTAAGCACGAACACGTTCACCTTTAGAGTCGTAGAAAGGCATGGTCGTCACCTGCAAGGCAGCATGGGAACCCGCAACAGTGAAGCTGCCCTCTTCCCAGAAAGGCTTAGTGATATATCCCATGGCGATGATCTTGCCAAGTGTTGGGCTCTCATAGCACGTCGTGATCACACCCGCCTGTTGACCATTAAATAAAATACTGTCACCTTTGGTCAACACGCTGCCGCCTTCCACGACAAATCCTTTGAGCATTTGACTCGGTCCGTCGTTCTTCACTTGTTGCAACGCATCTTTCCCGACAAAATCTGGCTTGCTCAGTTTAACGGTCCACTGAATACCAGCTTCAAACGGATTATTCCGTTCAGTCATATCTGTACCGTGGGAACGATAGGATTTTTCCGAACGCAATACCTGGATTGCAACGCCACCAACGGGTTTAATCCCGTAATGCTGCCCGCGTTCAACAACATATTCCCACATTTGGTAAGCATATTCTGACGGGAAATTCAATTCATAGCCCAATTCACCTGTATATCCAGTACGTGCAAGTAATACCGGGATATTGCTGAGTTGAAATTCCGCGAATTCAAAATAGTGCAGAGCTTCGGCTTCCTGACCGAACAGATCAACAACAAGCTGCCTAGATTTCGGTCCCTGAATAGCAAGATAGGCCGTTGCATTCGTTACATCAATGACATGTGCGTTGTACCCCGTACGCATGAGAAGTTCCTTAAGCCATGGGCCTACGCGATCCCGTGAAACTGTATTGGTGATGAAGTAAAACCGTTCATCAGATATATAATACACAACCACATCGTCCACGATGCCGCCCTCATCATTACAGAAGCATGTGTAAATACCTTGCTTGCCTTTTTCAATGTTGTTCAGGTCGTTGGTCATCGCAAATTGCATAAATGCAAATGCTTCCTTGCCAATGACTTCGAATTTACCCATCGAATGAACGTCAATAATACCTACGTTGTTTCTGGTGTTCAGAACTTCCTCCTCAGTACTTGTGTACACACTTGGGCGAATCCAGCCCCCCTTTTCCATCATCTTGGCACCCAGTGCTACGTGATGCGTGTAATAAGGGGTCACTCTTGCAAAGGTTTTCTTCAACGTCAGCATGTCAGCCTAACCGCCTTTCTAGATCAATTCCCAGGTCAGGAATGACCGTCTGCAGTTCCTCAAGAGTCAATGAAGACAAGCGTGCAATTTTAGGCGGCATGATCGTGCAATCAATCATCGTTGATGGTTTATTGTAAATCGGAATACTATCATCTGCGATAAGGACGTCAACCTCATCGATGAATTTAAACACCTCGGCAGCCGTCTTCAGCTCGGGTTCGCCAGAGATATTGCAGGTTGTTCCAAGTACAGGTGCATCAACGCCTGCGATCAGTTGTGAAACAACGGGGTTCTGTGCGGTCATCACAGCCAGTGTAGGCTGGTTGTTCGTAAACCAATCTGGAATAATATCCTTCTTCGGTAATATTAACGATAGAGCCTTAGGCCACACGTTCTGAATCAACTGCTCAGATACTTCATTTAGATGCACGACATCACCGACTTTTTCACGATTCGTATAAATCACGAATGGCTTCCGGCGCTCACGACGTTTAATGCCATAAATACGTTCTACCGAAGCGAATCGGTTCGCTGTTGTGAAGAACCCATACACGGTATCTGCCGGAAGAATACCTACCCCTCCGTTACCGATGATCTCAATAACCTTTTCAATATTGTCCTTAGTGGCAGTTAACACTTTGGGATGGTTAAATAGTTCAGATTGCATAAACTTCCTCCTTATAAATAGTATTAGGTCCGTAGAATCTGTCGTACCATTCTTTGGTGAACGCGGTGAACTTAAATGAAATACCGTATTCAGCCTGAGCATCCAAGATAGCTTGATAGATTCGATTCAAATACAGGGTGTATCTGACCGCTTGCTGCATATCACTTAAAGTGTATGCATCGCCCCTCTGACGCATTAAGCGTAAATCAAAGAAAGCTGCGTAACGTTTTCCTTTATACGTAATATGATACGGTGAACGGATACTGTAGCGGACCGATGCATGAATATGCCCGCGGTGATGCTGATCGGACCACACGGCAGTATCCGGCATAACTGGAGGGAAATAAAAATGCCTATCCTCTGGTAACAACTCCCGCGGGAAATTACCCGGTGTATAATGCCAGCTATTATACTGCATACGAATACTTACGGATTTCAATATCCCCGGCAGTAGAGGGCCTTTGTCACAAAGTGCTTTGACCAGCCTCGCACTAGGTACAACGCAGCAGAAAAAGTCTGTTTGCTTCCAATTACATGCATCCTCTATAAGCTGCTGATCATGCACGCGAATCAATTCAGAGAAATCCCGCATCGATCGTGACATCCCCATATCTGATTGCGTGCTGCGCACTGCAGAATCGACGGTCACATGAATTAATTCTTCAAGCGGCGACATGATGTCGGGATGCATCCCCCCCGAAAGATTCGATTTCATCAGTGTCTGAACCGCTGGATATAGATCGTCAAAGGAAGTAACGTTCATGTTGTGAATATGGTCGAAATAGTGTTGTATATCTTCAGGTAACGTCTCAGTCCATTCATCCATCTCATTACTAGGGTACAGTGATTCTTTCTTCAGCAAATTTAATCCATTCACTTGCCGGTAGAACGTAAACTGATCCGTTAATCTGCTGCGGGCTGCGCAAAGCATCTCCGCTTTCACAATGAGATTGGCATTTAAAAATGCATTTCGGGATGCCATCATATGAGGGTCGCTGGCCATCATCTCATAGTGCTCCCATTTGCGTATTAAGAATTGCTGTAAACGAACTGGATTGACTTGTTTACCATTAAACTCCTCACCTCTAGCAGGTGGGCCCGATTTGAACAACACTTGCAAGCTATAAATCAGTAAACAAGTTTCGTCAGACCACTCGTGTATCGGAGTGTCAACCAAATCATCCAACAAAAACTGAGAAGACGAGCCCCCCATAGCCTGAATAAAATTGTTGTAGTCGTAGAAATTTGTGACGGTTTTATGCTCCGTATAGTAGAGAACTGGGGCCATATGATAACATATGAAATGGATATTCAGAACGATGTCATTGCGTTCTTGAGGAGATAGTTGGTTCATAAATTGCAGGGCTTCATCCCAAATGGGTTGTTGCTGCTTGAACTGCGTTTTGTAAGCTTCGACAGCTTTCTCATATACATCAACCGGGAACATAATAAAGCCGACGCTTATATCACCTGGTTCACTGACATCATATCCATGTAACTTGCTTGGGTCATACTCGCCAAAAACAATGCGACCGTAGCTCTTTATACCAAGCGTCACCCAAATTCCGTCCGCATTCAAGTCCACATCTGTGCTGTAGACAAGACGCTCTTCATGCTTCACGACTTGCTCGTAGATTGCTAATTGCAAATCTGATAAGCTATCT
Source organism: uncultured Paenibacillaceae bacterium (assembly GCA_964447355.1). Taxonomy (GTDB): domain Bacteria; phylum Bacillota; class Bacilli; order Paenibacillales; family CAYUSG01; genus CAYUSG01. The sequence goes on along the minus strand of CAYUSG010000058.1, from coordinate 5,878 downwards.
AATCCATCCTCCATCGGAATGCGCTCATCCAGTGTAAGGAGCTTATTGACTTTCTCCAATACACTGTCCGTTTGCTCTAACTTCACTTGAAGCTCGTGGAGAATATTTGAGAAACCTTCAGGCTTTTTCTTTTTTTTCTCGTTCATAGTTTCCTCCTAAGCATTATGGTTACAATCAGCCATGAGCGTACAGGGATTATAGAACTATGTTGTTAGATGATTGTTCAACAGATTTTGCATAGCTTGCACCGTTATTCGATAACGAATGACTCACCATTTGAAAGCGGATTGCCTCTTAATCCTTCGTTTTCCAACATGCTTACCCATTTCACAGGATCTTGAGTAATTACTTCCATAGTGTTGTAGTGCATCGGTATGTAAATACCCGCTTTAAGGTACTTCGCTGCAATAAGAGCATCATCAGGTCCCATTGTGAATCGATCGCCTATAGGCAAAGCTGCCGCATCAATTTGATTTAATTCACCAATCAATTTCATATCGCCGAATAGAGCCGTATCACCAGCATGATAGAAGGTTTTACCTTCCATGGTAATGAGCAGCCCTGCAGGCTGACCTCCATATTGGAACTGACCATCACCCAACTCAATTCCTGAACCATGGAATGCCAGAGTCATTTTCACCTTTCCCCAGTCAAAATTCGCTGTCCCGCCGATGTGCATGGGCTCGACCTTCACACCCTCGCGTGCGGCTAGATAACCGGAAATTTCATAATTCGCTATGATGGGGCAATCATTTTTCTTGGCAATTTGTACGGCATCGCCCACATGATCACCATGACCGTGTGAAAGAGCAATCGCATCAACATCCAAACTTTCCGGACCAATCACCGCATTGGGGTTACCAGAAATAAATGGATCCACCAGAACTCTGGTGCCACCCGTTTCCACTAAAAAGCATGAATGTCCGTGATACGTAATTTTCATTTCAATCCTCCCTAATCTTCATCATAAGATTTCTGTGCCTTCAACCTGATAATTTTCCTGTTTTTAGGATTAAGACAAAAAAATGGTACCATATGTCTACTGTCGAAGTAAGATAAATACTGTCGCTCAATTCGTACATATTCATGTAGTAAAATGCTGAATTTATGATTATTTGGACCTAAGGTGTCATTAATATTGAGCATTCTATGAGGGGTGAGCACACCCTGATCTGTGGTATGACGTGGAAAAAACCTTGATTTACCTAGTATGAAAGTCTGTACGAATTAACAGCTAACGAAAGTACATGTACTTCGTCAAGTAAGGACATTGTACTTACACGATGAAATTAAGATTTTGTAAATTTCCATTGGCATTTGCATCATGGTAACAAGTAAACATGAAAAATGCTCCCCATACGGTAGGAAGGTTTAATCACTAACCTTAATACCATTATGGGGAGCACATCAAAGCTTCAGATTTATCTTAACTTTTATGCAAAACGACGAATGAAAAGGCACCTGACCCGGTGCCTTCATGTCCGCCTATACAAGTTAGGTTATGTTAGCTTCTGACCACAGTTCGGACAGAAGTTCGCTTCGCCTGTCTTAGTGCCGCAATTCGGGCAGAAGTTCGGTTTTTTATTATCTGCAGCTTGCTGACCGGGAGCCGGATCGGCAGACTTCTGACCACTCTGGTTCATCTGGTCCAGCATACGACCTGCAATATTCATACCCATCATCATTCCCGCCATATCGGAGGCTGTCCCTCCACCGCTCATCTTGCCCGATGACATTCCATCCGTCATCGATATTTGTTGATATCTCTCTATGTTACCCACCATGCCATGAGAAGCATTCTTGTTAATCATGTCTTGAATCTCTTTCGGGTAGTTGAAGCTCATCACATGAAATCCTGTGATCGATAATCCGCTTTTGAACATCTGCATATCCAAGTCTTCTTGGAGCCCCTTGGCAATGTCGAATGCGTTGGCCTGCAAGTTGAACATATCCTTCCCTTCACGGGTAATCCACTTCATCAGAAGTTGATCCAGAACCGCAGAAATCCGGATGCGAACATCCTCAATGACATATTGGTCCCTTACGCCGGCAATTTGATCAATGAAGGCAATATAATCACTTACTTTGAAATTAAATGTCCCATTCGCGCGAATGGGCATCCCACCCGGCAATCCAGGTGCAGGAATATTGATCGCATTCTGGGTGCCCCACTTCACAACGAATTCCTTCGTATTCACGAACAAAACTTCGACCCTCATCCCACTGTTGAAACCGAACTTGAAGCCCTTTAGTGTCGATAAGAAAGGGATAATTTGCGATTCAATATCGTATTCCCCGTCATCCCGGAATATCCCTTCAATCCTCCCATTGTTAAGAAAAATCGCATCTTGTCCGGGACGAATAATAAGCTTACTGCCTTTCTTAATTTCGCGATTGCTCCACTTGTAGAAGATCATATCCTCACGAAATTCTTCCCATTCTACGACATTCGCAAATTGGTTACGGAAAAACATCCCACCTCAACCCCTTTCCCTTAATCGTATCATTTTCAACTAAAACTTGCCGCGGCTTCCGCTATGCGAATGGCCGCCACCCGTTAACCCGCCACCTCCACCGCCGCCTGAGGTGTTTTTCTGGATCTTCCGTTTGGTTACGGTCTTTTTGACAAAGTTGTCATAATGGCTCAGTACCTTGGAATGACCCGCATCCATATAGGTTTTCGCATTGACGGTCACCCTGCCTCCTGAACGGTAGACCATGATTCCAACGATAATCCCTGACGCAGCGAACGAAACCCCAATCTGAATCCACCATTTAAACAGCAGATTGTCCGGATTCACGCCCGGTCTATATCCCATATAGTCATGAGAGAGAGTAATGTAGTCCGAAAACGCCTTGTAGTAGTTGCCTGCTGTCAAGTCTGGGGTTACCTTATTGCGAATACGATCCAGCCGACTGTCATCCAGGTATGTCTCCGCCTTCTTGAATCCAGCTAAGTAGACATCACGCATTTGCAGGTCTATGGCTAGTATGGCCGTATTGCCATGCGGTTGGTCGTAGCCTGGAGCCATATCGTCATAGAAATCTTCAACATAATCCACAATATCCTTACCTTCTGTCCCGTTCAGTGTAATCACGATTAAGTCGGTTTCTCTCTCTTGACCTAGCGAGGCAGCCAATGTGGTCAACTGAGCCAATTCCGCCGTTGTAAGCAGCTTTGCGTCATCGTAAATCAGCTGTTTCTGTGGATGAGATTCCGCAAATCCCGACACCCCTAGCGTGAGAAGAAGCAGTGGCATCATTAAGCAGAGAATAATCCCGCGTAGTTTCATGTGCTGCCTATTCACCAAAGACCCCCTCCCAGTGCAAAAGCTATCCCTTTCATAGCCACGAACACGCCTGCAGCGATGCCGCTGAACCAAGCGGTTACTTTGCCGGAGCTGATCGGTGGTTTGCCGATGACCTTGCCTGTCTGCCCGTTCATCGCAAAAGTGTGCTCCGAGCGATTGTAATCGTAACTAACCATCCATACCGGCAACAGCACGTAGTTGCTGTTCACGTTGCTCGTATTAATTTGCTTCGCTTTATAAGAAACTGAGCTGTAGCCAGCGAATGAAGAGCGGATGAAAGACTCGATATAGTCGTTGACCTTATCTTTGGCTCGCGATAGCAGCTCTTCGTCGGAATAGTTGTATTTCTCAGCTATATATCCTGCTAAATATGGTGTCTTAAAATCCTTAAGTTGATCGTAAGGAAAAGGCTCTAGCTTATCCATAACTTCATCGTTCATTTTGACCGATGCATCCACAGGAATCTTCAAATAATCCAGGTTGATATCACGGTAAGCATCGAAGTAACTAGTCTCGGTATACATATAATCGCCTTGCCTGTACGTTCTTACTTTGGTACATGTCGCACTCACCTGCACCTTGCTGTTCAAATCAAATAACCAGAACGGTACATAGATCCCCGTCATACTCTTGATTCTGTCGGCCGTCATGAAGCCCTTCGGGGTAAGCAGTCCATTCCTGCACCATCGTTGAAACGCCTTAACCGCCTCTTCCTTGCTAATGGTGAAGGGTATGACCATCGCCGGTTTAAGGGAGTCGGCCAACCGTTCGACAATGACAACCCCCGCACCACAGAAGCTGCAAGTCGTCGCGGCGGTGTCTGGCGTTGTGACGAGGTCCGCGCCGCAATTATCGCAGTGGTAATCGATCGTATCCTCAACGTCATCCGATGGGCGAGGCGTCAATTCCTCTTGGTACTGCTCAATATCCACTTGCATGAGACAGCTCTGACAAGTTAATTGACCCGAATTCGGGTCAAAGCGCATATCACTTCCGCAGCTGGGACACTTGTAATGTAGGATCACTTGGGTTTCACCTCTTCACATTCAATCAAGACGTCCAAAAGCTGCAGCTTCATTGCTACAGCTATTGACGGTTAGATCGATTATTTTCCAAGTTTTGCTTTTAACGCAGCCAATTCACTATCGATATCCGCACTGCTGCTGTCATATTTTGCTGTCAGGTCTTCAATATCATCTTTCGGCTCAGCATTCAGCTCAGCCATTGCATTAGCTTCATCCAAAGCGCGATTTACCCTATCTTCCATGCGGTCAAATGCCGAAATAGATCGACCAGATTCAGCCGCCGCATCGTTCATCTTATTAATGCGTTCCTGCGTTTTGGCTATGGACCATTTGGCCTTCAACATCGATCTGCGCGATTCCAACTCTCCAATGTCGCCCACCAACTTGTCATGCATTTGTTTCATTTGCTGTGCGTTCGTCATCGCCAATTGGTACGCGGCTTGCAATTCAGAAGCTCTTGACGTGATCGCGGCTTTCTTCTCAAGGAACTTTCTCGCGTCCGCTTCGTTGCCTGCTTCCAGCGCCTTTACAGCATAGCGTTCCATCTTCACAACTTCCTCTTGAGTCTCATTCCATGCCCGTTTAGCTCGTTGTTCCTCTGCCATGACTGAAGCCGTTTCCGCTTTGACCTTCCCCAAGTCGCTGTTTAAGTTTCTCAAGTACTGGTCAATCATTTTTTCCGGGTTCTCAGCTTTGTCGAGCAATGCATTAAAGTTGCTTGCCATAATATCCTTGAATCTTGAGATAATGCCCATTGTGTTCATTCCCCCCATAGATTAAGTGCAATAATAAAATAATACTGATTAAGCCGGATAAAAGTTTCATTTTCCTGCTGTCTTGCATCATATTTTACTTTATTGCCCAAATATATTCTACAAAATTTGGTGGTTACTGCATAATTTCTATAAATTCGGATAATAAGAAGGACCGTAGAAAAATTGGTCCACGGTCCTGTGCTTCGACAGCTGATAATGCCGATGTCCCCACTACGTGAGGCAGATTAAATCGATTGTCAGAAATCCTATCGCATATGAAGCCATCCGCCGTCAATCGGAAACGACTGCCCGCTAATAAAGTGCGCACCTTCGCTAGCTAAGAAAACAAGCATTGGCACAAGATCGCCGCTCGGATTACCTAATTTACCGCCGATAGGAATTTGAGCTGCCATCGCCGCATCCTGCTCAGCTAGTTCTTCTTTACTCTCGCTTCCGGAATAAATCGTACATATCAGTCCACATTCCTGGAGCAATAGCATTAACTGATTGACAGTATCGGGAACCAAAGTTGATATTCGCTCCTCCTGAAAAATGCTCCCCTCTGGCAACAGGTTTTAATCATTAACCTGCCTACCTTATGGGGAGCATATTAAAGCTTTAGATTGCTTGTTTATTAAATTTACTTAATTAAATGTGAATGAATTCAAGACATTTTGCATGTTTTCGCGATTTTTGGGTGTATCTGCAAAATCATAAATAATAGCATATAATAAGAAAAATTCTCCTCCGTGTTCAATCACATAAATACTTACATTTTTCCTTAAAG
>CAYUSG010000057.1:0-21227 GCA_964447355.1 uncultured Paenibacillaceae bacterium | reverse complement strand
CCATATTACATTGATTTGGTATATAGTAGCAAGCCTGTTGTTAAGGGGGGATAAGCCTTGCAGAATTCACAAGCATCTGTGTACATTTTATTGACGGATACAGGGACTTTATTTACAAAGTCTATTAAGAATTATACCGGGGCGCCGTACAATCATGCTTCGATTTCCTTTGACCGTGAGCTTAGGGAACTTTACAGCTTTGGACGTAAGAATCCAAGTAATCCACTACATGGTGGTTTTGTGAAGGAGGATATCTTCACAGGCACCTACAGCAAATATCCCAAAACGACATGCGTCATCTATGAGCTTAAGGTGACTCATCGTGATGTGCAGAAGATGAAGCGGGTGCTGAATGTATTCATTCGAAGCGGGAGTAAATATATGTATAACTTACTCGGCTTAATCGGTGTGACGTTGAATGAACCGATTGAATTTAGCAATTCCTATTTCTGTTCGCAATTTGTTGCCGAAATCCTGCAGCGATCAGGCATCAAATTGTGGGATAAGCTTCCGGCATTGGTGACACCGGATGATTTTCGAGATCATGAACGGCTTGCATTAATTTATGAAGGCAGCTTGTTTGAATATGAGCCTGTAAAGCAGCGAAATGCATTAACGGATCAGTAAATCCGGAAGGATGACATAGATAAATCCATTTCATAATGCGCTATGAACATGAATAAAGCCCAAACGGTAACCTAATCAACAGGGATTCAGGTTGCCGTTTTTTATCGAACCTCTTTATAGCATATTGGGGTGCTTTTCTATATAATGAAAATGATTATCATTATCGAAATGAGGTGAAGCAGGATGAACAGCGGACCCGACGGATTCGATGTCCTTGCTGATTGTTTGTATCGGTTAGATCGTGTTAAGCACATTCAAGGGGATAAGCGTTCCGTTCAATCATCAAGCGATGAGGGGTGTACACTGCTGCTAATGCTCGAAGCCAGCGGTGACATGATAATAGAGGAAGAAAGCTATACGCTACATCGTGATACAGTATGGTGGATTATGCCGGATACAGAATGGGGCATCCAGCTGCCGCAAGGGACATCAATTGAGTATTATCACATTCAATTTCGTGTACTGCAAGCGATAGATGGCTGTTATGGTACGCCGCCTGTTCTTCCCTCTTCCAAAGCACTAGCAGTGAAGCCTATTCCATACTGGAGGGACACGGCTGTAAATATAGAACGAATGCTGCGAAGCGGTGATCGCTGGGACAAGCTGAAAGCGGGAGCGCTCTTCCAAGAGCTGATGGCTACCTTACTGAAGGAGGCATCCCAGACACAGAAGCCAAGTCTGCAGCAAACGATTGAACTCGCCAGGCAGTATATCGAGCAGCATTATCATGAATCGATTACTCGGAGCGAGCTTGCGCAAATGATCGGCATGAGTGAGGATCATTGTACAAGGATATTTAAGAAGTTTGTGGGGCAAAGTCCTATAGAATATTTGACAAACATACGGATCAGGCAAGCGAAGAAAGCGATGGTTCTCTCTGATGACCCGTTGCGATCGGTGGCGATGAGTGTTGGTTTTCGTGATGAATTTTATTTCAGCCGTCAATTTAAAGCAAAGACTGGCCTAGCTCCCACGGCTTATATTAGCAAGGTACGTCATTCATATCGGATTGCTTCGCTGAAGCATTTGGTAACGGGTCACCTGCTGGCACTTGGAATTAAGCCCTATGCGGCGGTTTTGAATGCTGCGTATCCCGTAAGCGAAGCCTGCAAGCAAACGATGTCTATTGGGGAATTTAAGCCAGACCTCGAGAAGCTGTTGAACGTAAAGCCTGACTTAATTGTGACGGCTTCCTTCTCGGATGCAGCACATCCTCAGCTTGATAAGGTGCGGTTATTTGACCATATAGCGCCTACGATTATGTTACCTAGATTCCAAGATTGGCGCGAGCATTTCAGAACGGTAGCAAGACTCGTCGGCGAGGAAGAGAAGGCGGAGCTATGGCTAAAGAGCTACGAGGTAAAAGTGCGTAATGTAAGGGACCGATTACACCGTATGATCGGTGATGATACGTGTCTGATAATAGGCATTGGCAGACGCAAGCTCTGTATTTATGGTCAGCGTAACGTGGGAACAGTATTGTACCATGATTTGGGATTATGTATGCCAAAGGGAGTAGAATCCATTGAGCACTATCGAGAGGTTACATTGGAGGAGTTGCAGCATTTTGACGCCGATCGGATAGTTTTAACCTGCTATAGGCATGATGGTACACTGGAAACAGATCGTGCCATTGAAGCTAGAATTCAATCCATGTATGCACATCCTCAATGGCGCAAATTGAAAGCGACTCGTAATCAAGCAATATACCCTTTGTATGAAGGCAGGCACCTGTATACGTGTTATTCCGCATACTCTCATGACCTGTTGCTTGATCAGGTAGATACGTTGATGATGTCGGATTTGTCCAAATAGTAGTCTTAAATGTCTATGTTCAATCGCTGCTCCTTCCGTATAATTGGTAATGAGAATCAATCTCATTTATTGCCAAACGAAAAGGGAGAGGTAGAAACATGTTTAAGACTAAAAGTGTGGGCATGATGCTGGCATTCATTCTTTTATTTACAATGGTGCTCGCTGGCTGCTCAACGAACGAACAAGGAAATTCAGCTGCGACTAATCAAGAAGAAGCGGCTCAGCAGGAACAATCAGCTGACGTTGAAGTTAGAGTGATTGAGCATGTCATGGGTTCAACTAAAATCGAAGGTACACCGGAAAGAGTAGTTACTTTATTCCAAAGTGCTACAGACACCGCGCTTCAATTAGGTGTAACACCAGTAGGCGCAGTGGAATCTTGGGTTGAACAACCATGGTATCTATACATAAGAGAGCAGATGGAAGGCGTGACGAATGTTGGTTCCGAAACGCAGCCTAACCTAGAGGAGATTATTGCGCTGGACCCAGACCTCATTATTGCTGCAAAATCCCGTCATGAAGACATTTATGAGCAATTAAGTGCTATTGCGCCTACGGTCATGACAGAAGAACATTACTTCTGGAAAGACACGTTAAAGCTGTCGGCTGAGGCTCTGAATAAACAAGCAGAAGAGCAAGCATTCCTAGCCGAGTGGGATCAGAAGGTAGCGGAATTCAAAACAAAGTTAGGGGATCAAATCAACAGCACCGTTTCGGTTGTGGACTTTAGGTCTGATCATGCCCGTGTATTCTTCCACACATTCCCTAATTTAATCTTAGATGAAGTGGGTTTTGCGCATCCAGCGAGTTACACCGAAGAAGGGTGGGGGCTTAAGCTGACCTCTAAGGAACATATTCCTGAAATGGAAGCGGATGTGGTCTTTGATATGACGAGCTTAGACCGTGATGACGGTCGGGTAGATGTACGGAACGAGTGGACCAGCCATCCGCTATGGGCAAACTTGCAAGCTGTACAGAACGAGCAGGTGCATAAAGTAGACCCCGTCATTTGGACGAATGGTTCCGGTCCGATCGCAGCTATGAAGATGTTAGAAGATTTATATAACTTCTTCGAACTTAACTAGACATATTCTTGAGTTTGGGGCACTGAATCTGTAGTTAGTCTATTGATATTCCAGTGCCCTTAACTTCTTAGATTCCCGCAATGGGATGTTCAAAGGTGGGTATTCATGGTTCATTTATTGCAAAGTTTTTCTTTAAAGCTAATAGGCCTGGTGGTGGGTCTTTTTTTGTTTATCGTTTGTTTTGCGCTAAGTGTCGCATGGGGGTCAACGCCGGTCAGTATTCAATCGGTCGTGCAATCTTTTACGGATTATAACGCGGCTTCCAATGAACATATTATTATTCAATCGACCCGTGTCCCTCGCGCGGTGTTGGCGACACTCATTGGCGCCAATCTTGCGGTAGCAGGGGCGTTGATGCAGGTTCTGACCCGTAATCCGCTGGCATCGCCCAGTATTTTCGGTATCAATGCGGGTGCTGTGTTCTTCGTAGTCATAGCATTAACCTTCCTATCTATTACCTCCCTCTCAAAGCTTATGTGGATGGCCTTTCTCGGGGCTGCTGTTGCATCACTGGCTGTATATGCTCTAGGCTCCTTTGGTGGAAGAGGTTTATCTCCGATCAGAATCGTTCTCGCTGGTGCGGCTATTACGGCCTTATTTACATCCTTTACACAGGGGATGCTTGTGTTCGATGAGGCAGGTTTACAGGATGTATTATTCTGGCTATCGGGTTCTGTCTCAGGAAAGACGCTGGAGATGCTCATGCCCGTACTGCCGTATATGCTGGCAGCTGGGATTATTGCGCTGTTTCTGGCTCGCCCTGTGAATATTCTAGCCTCCGGCGATGATGTAGCTAAGGGATTGGGAGTGCGCACCGTATGGGTTAAAGGGTTGATTGCTTTAACCGTTGTACTGTTGGCAGGCAGCTCGGTGGCGGTTGCGGGTGCGATAGGTTTTGTCGGACTGATCATTCCCCATATCGCTCGCGCGTTAGTCGGTGTGGATCATCGCTGGGTTATTCCCTATTGCGCATTGATTGGATCGATACTGTTACTTCTAGCGGATATTGCCGGGCGATTTCCAATGGCGCCTGAAGAAGTGCCTATTGGTGTAATGACGGCCTTAATCGGCACGCCGTTCTTCATCTACATTGCTCGCAGGGGGTTCAAGCATGACTAAGCACATTCGCATACACTCGAGGTCGGAGCGCATCTCGTTCTTACTGGCGCGCAAGACTTTAATCGTAACGGGGGGATTAGTTCTATGTACCGTACTTTTAATGATTATTGCTTTGGGTTTGGGCAGTAAGCTGCTTTCGCCTCTGGAGGTCATTCAGGTTTTAATAGGGCAAGGCAGTCCCTCACATACCCTCATCATCGAATCCCTTAGAATGCCGCGCATTATTGTAGCTGTCCTGGCGGGGGCAGCTTTAGGAGTATCAGGCTTAATTCTGCAGGGTGTGATTCGTAATCCGCTGGCATCCCCCGATATTATGGGGATTAGCGGGGGGGCAGCCTTTGCCGCGGTAGCTTTCATTACTTTAAGTGCGGGCGCGTTAAGCATCAAGTGGCTGCCTGCTGCAGCTTTTGTCGGCGCTGCTCTCGTGGCTGTCCTTATCTATGTGCTGGCATGGAAGAAGGGTGTGACACCTATCCGATTGGTGCTTGTAGGTATTGGGATTTCAGCGGCCGCAGGCTCCCTGACAACTTTAATGATCGTGATCAGTCCAGTGAACCAGGCTAGTCAGGCTTACATCTGGATGACTGGCACCGTTTATGCGGCAACTTGGGACAATGTGTGGACGCTGCTGCCTTGGGTGTTGATCGGTTTGCCAGCAGCTCTGTTGTACGCTCGCGCAGTGAATGTTCAGGCTTTAGGTGACCAGGTGGCCATAGGACTGGGTGCACGTCTTCAACTGCATCGCGTTATGCTATTGATCATTAGTGTAGCTCTAGCCAGTTCTGCTGTTGCGATCGCTGGTGCGATAGGTTTTGTCGGGCTCATTAGTCCTCACATTGCTAGAGTGTTAGTTGGAAGATCCTATGGCGGTTTAATTCTCGTGACTGCCTGTATTGGCAGTCTTATGGTGCTTGGTGCTGATACCATGGCACGGACTGCATTCCTGCCGCTGGATATTCCAGCCGGGGTATTCACAGCCGGGGTTGGCGCGCCATTCTTTATTTATTTGCTGTGGAAGAATCGGAATTTATAGGGATGTGAAGCGGGTTGGAAGCATGGAAGCGCAACTTATATATTCTATATATTGGCCAGTTTCTGGCGATGGCCTCAACGAGTTGTGTCACCCCTTTCTTGCCCTTGTATTTACAAGACATAGGGTTGACCGAAGCGGGGGAGATCCAGCTCTGGACCGGGTTAATCTATGGAGGTAACTTACTTACGGCTTTCCTGTTCTCTCCTTTTTGGGGGAAGCTGGCGGATCAGTATGGACGTAAACTGATGCTGATTCGTTCAGGCATTGGCATGGCGGTTACAGTGACGCTGATGGGTTTTGCCACAAGCGCCGTTCAACTGTTCATACTAAGGCTGATTAACGGGATGCTGGCTGGTTTCGGGCCTGCAGCTGTGGCGCTGACAGCAACGAACACACCTAAGGAACGGAGTGGGTATGCACTTGGAGTGCTGCATTCTGGGGCGGTAGCTGGAACGATATGTGGACCGCTCTTGGGCGGGTTTATGGCGGATGTCGTCGGACTTAGCTCGATCTTCTTCTACATGGGAATCAGTCTGTTCGCTGCGACGTTTATCGTTATTTTTTGGGTGAGGGAAACCTTTGAGAAGCGGGATCGCAAAGACAGAACAGCGATGCGGCAGGATTTCAAAACGATTGTCTCGGTCCAACCCATCCCACAGCTGTTTGTATCAGCGTTCATGGTGAGATCGGCTATCGTAGGGACGCTGCCCCTTATTCCGTTGTATGTTCAATTTCTCTCGCCAAGTGCTGAGAATCTGGCGTTCTTAGCGGGGTTAACAGCCTCAGTAATGGGGATTGCGAACATGATGTCTGCACCGCAGCTGGGTAAGCTGGCTGATAAAATCGGATCGCAGTATATTCTCCTGGTCTCTGCTTTTGGTGCTATTCTTTTCATGATTCCTCAAGCATACGTGCAAGAGCTGTGGCAGCTGATGGTGTTAAGATTTTGTACCGGACTATGTATGGGGGGATTGTCACCCTCAATCAATGCGCTTATTCGCCGGTTTGCACCTAAAGGCATGGAAAGCCGTACCTACAGTTACTCCAATTCGGCTATATTCTTAGGCGGTTTGGCTGGATCTACAGGGATGGGTATCGTTGCGGCATGGATGGGCTTGCCGATGATTTTCTGGACCTCGGCTCTGCTGTTAGTTATTCATCAAGTGTGGCTTGGAACGACGGTATTACCCATTATGCGTAAGCAGGCAGCAGCTTCAGTCGAAAGGGGGGAAGAAAGTAAGACTACACCTGCAAAGACGACTCAGTAGACATAAAGTTAAGGATAGGAGTGAATCGATAAAGTGATAAGGGAGGGCTCATCTGAATGAATGAACAAAAGGCACGATTAGTCTTTGAGGCCGTCTTGACGGACGATAAAGTCAGGGCGCAATTCATGGAGCTTCATCAGCGCATGCTCCAAGCTGTTCATGAGATGCAATTGTCACCGCGCATGATGATGGCTGTCGAATATGGGGAGGAATTCGCTGCAGCAGCGGCGAATGACAAGCCGCTCAATCATCACCCGCTGCTCAGTGAAAGGCAACTGCAGATCGCTATTCTGCTGTGCCAGCATTATTCAGTGAAACGTATGGCAGAAGCATTATACGTATCAGAGAACACGATTAAGAAGCACATTCAGAACATTAAGAAGGCGCTGGAACTTCAATCGTCAGGGGCTGATTTTGTTTACGAGTTGAAACAAAAGTTATACGACTATACGCAAAGGGGGGACATAACATACTGAGTTCAGGATTGTGCAATATCCTCTGTTAAGAGTATTGAAACTATTCATCTGGATTATTTACGAAAAAGCGGGAGACGTCTATGATTATACTGATAATGATTATCATTATCGTAACCGAAAGGAGAGAATCATGGATGGAGCAAACGCTTGAACTGAGTGTAACACGCAGTCGGTGGTTGGCTGAACAAGGAGCCATACGCAATCTATTAAACAGTTATTTAAGAGAGACAGGACATATAAGCTTTATTACACCCAGTGGCGTGGAAAGTCCCGCAGAACCAGCTTCAGGGCGATGGGCAGCTGTTCAATTGCCGTTGACAGGGGAGCAACTGATCGTTTCCATCGTTTATGAATCAACGATCGGACTGCACGAATACGGTACTTACTACTATGCTGGGAAAGAGGGCGGAGCACTCCAATTACTTGAGGCTGCCTCCATTGTAGAGAAGCTGCTAATGGAACTAAGCTTGTACGGCACCGGGGAACAGGAGGATGAACAGAACGCTGCCATGCGCTGTGATGAGATGCGCCAGCATATTCATAACAGCATACACAAGACGAGTTTGTATCTGCAGCACTATCTTGACCAGCAGTATGAATGGGATAGCAAGGCCATGGATTACATAGCTTCTGAACAATCTGTTCTGCTGGGCCATCCCTTTCATCCGCTTCCGAAAAGCTCGGAGGGCTTTTCGAATGAAGACCTCTGGCGCTATGCGCCTGAACTGCAAGCGAGCTTTCAACTGCATTATATTGCCGTTAAGCAAGAACTGCTAAGTGAAACATGGGTGGAAACGAATCGTTTCACAGCGCCTTCTGTTCTGGCAAGTGCTGCAGAGAAGCTTGGTCAGCAGCTTGACGAATATAGCATACTCCCGCTTCACCCATGGCAGGCGAAGTATGTTAGTCAGATCGATTCGGTTGCCAGTCTGATAGAGGGACGGCAACTGGTTGATTTAGGCCCGCTCGGTGACGTCGTGTATCCGACTTCATCCGTTCGTACGGTGTGGGTTCCTGAACTGCAGTGCTTCATTAAGCTGCCGTTACATGTTCGGATTACCAACTTAATTCGGGAAAATTCAGCCGAGTATATCCAGCGTACACTAGATGCGGCTAGAGTGATCTACCATCTAAGTGATCATATTGAGCATCAATCGTTCAGGATTCTAAAAGAAGCGGGATACCAGACCGTGGAGCTAAGCAATCACGTGGATGCTGAGCGTCTAATGTCAAGCTTTGGCGTGTTCTATAGAGAGGCAGATGCGTTGGATGCAGAGGAACGGAATCATTGCTTTGTTGTGGCATCCTTATTAGAACGCTTGCCCGAGAAGCAGGATTCGAAGCTCCTTCAAGTGATCAAGCAATCCAATGACGGTCAGGTACCCGATCTATTCGCTTGGCTGGAACAATACCTTCAGATCTCGATGATGCCTATGCTGCGCCTGCTTGCTGATTATGGCATCAGCTTTGAAGCTCATGTGCAGAATGCTTTGATATCTATTAAGCAAGGGCAACCGGTGTGCTTTTACCTGAGAGATTTGGAAGGCATGAGCGTTATTCGTTCCCAGGCGCTTGAAGCGGGTTGGCTGTCCCATCTCATTACGCCAGATAGTCCGCTGCTTTATACCGGGGAAGAGGCGTGGAGCCGCATGAAATATTATTTCTTCGTTAATCATCTTGGGGCGCTTATTCATAACCTAGCGAAGGATAAAGGCACAAGTGAAGCCGATTTCTGGAGCATTGTAACGGAGACCCTTCGAAAAGAATGGACCGTGAACAAGGAACAGCACCCTAGATTGGCCAGCTACATGAAGGATCTTCTTGAGCAACCGAAACTCCCGGCCAAAGCGAACTTCATAAGCCGATTCAAGGGACGGGGCGAAACACCGCTCTTCGTTCAAATCCCTAATCCTATGGTAATGAAGGAGGTAAAGTGATGAGCAGCAGCAAGAATGAAATAGAACACATCCACAGACGGTCTTGGATCGAGCCGTGTTCCCAAGAGGTTTACGTTAAAGTTGAACAACGTGTATTGGGCCAACTGATCGAAGCCGTATTGTATGAGGGCATTGTAACGCCAAACCATAGCGGAGAAGAACCGATATCCCCGGGATTTAATGGCATTGTTACACTGACTGGGAAATCCAGGACTGGAACAGCTGTAGAGTATGTTATGAACTGCCGTATGATGCAGAGCTTTAACCGTTTCCGTGTCGATCGCAGCTCGATCAAGCGGAGAGCAGAGGATGGATCGATCGAGCGGGCTGCTTTGACTGAATTCGTGGAAGAAGTGCTGGGGCAAGTGCAGCAGTCAGAACCGTTGAATCGGATGCTTGAGGAGCTGGAACAGACATTGGTGAAGGATTGCCAAGCGTATAAGTTTCTAGCGAATACATTATCCGGCGGATTAGAACTCACATATGATGTGCTGGAAAGTCAAGTCATTGGAGGTCATCCTTATCATCCTTGCTATAAATCACGCATTGGTTTTAGCCTGCAGGATAATGCGCAGTATGGACCCGAATTTCAGGCGGATTTGCAGCCTGTTTGGATCGCTCTGGCCAAATCGGACAGCTCAGCAGCGACAATGGATCATATCGATTACGAAGCCTTATTGAAAGAGGAACTCGGTGAAACGTGTTTCGCATCGTTTAAATCCACGTTGGTGAATCAAGGGCTGGATGCGGATGCCTATTGGTTCATGCCGGTGCATCCTTGGCAGTGGGAGCATCTTATTCTCCCTAGCTACCATCGCCAGTTCGCTGAGCAGAAGTTGGTCTATCTCGGTCAGGGTCCGGATAACTATCGCGCTCAGCAGTCCATTCGCAGCTGGGCCAACCATTCCAATCAGCAGAAGGCATCTATCAAGCTGTCCTTGAATATCACGAATACCTCAACGCGAAGAATGTTGGCGAGGCACACGGTGATGAATGCACCGCTGGTGTCGCAATGGCTGAAGTCGCTTGTTAAGCAAGACGAGACAGCTCAGCAGCTTGATTATGTACTACTAGCTGAATTTGCCGGCATTACGCATCAGTACGACACGCTTCCTGCGGCTATGCAGAGCAAAGTGTATGGCAGTTTAGGCGCTATCTGGCGTGAAAGTCTGCACCGCTATTTGAAGGAGGGCGAAGAAGCGATTCCGCTCCATGCCGTAACACAATTGACAGGTTCGCTTCCGATTATCGATAGCTGGATAAAGGATTTTGGACTTAAAGCGTGGACTCGTAAATTGCTTGAGGTCATCATTACACCCATTATCCATATGTTGTACGCTTTCGGCTTGGCACTGGAGTCACACGCTCAGAATATAATCGTGATTCACCAGCAGGGCTTGCCATCACGCATCGCCTTAAAGGATTTTCATGATGGTGTGAGGTTTTCTAGGAAGCACGTTTCTAAGCCGGAACTCTGCCCGAATTTGCATTTGGAACCGGCAGAACACCGTGCGATGAATCGGCATTCCTATATGCAGACGGACGATCTCTCGGCGGTTACGGATTTCGTACACAGTGCGTTCTTCTTTGTATGTATCAGTGAGGTCAGTATGTTCCTTAACGAACAGTATGATTTAGATGAAGCGTATGTGTGGGAGACGGCGGCGGCAATCATTTATGATTACCAAAATCAGCATCCAGAGCATCAAGCTAACTTTGAAAGATATGATTTGTTCGCAAGTCATATCAGGATTGAGCAGCAGGCGCGAAGAAGGCTGTGGAAGGATGCGGAAGTGGAGCCAGCGCAAGTCCCTAATCCCCTGCATGTTTATAAGCAAGATCAACGGAATAAGGAGGATGACTATGTTGCAACAATATTCTGAGCCGCAGATGAGTGCGGTGGATCAAGTGGATCAAGCAAAGGCAGTAGCAGGTCAGAGAGTCCTTGAGGATTTGGTGAATGCCCTGCTGGCAGAAAAACTGCTGCAAGGTCACCCAGAGCTTGAGTTGATCCATTATGCCGACTGGAAGCGTATCGTTCAGCATGATGAGCTGATGTCCGCTGTGGACCTGCTGCTCAAGTACGAGGGGCAAGATGTGAGGTTCATACGTTGGCGACTAAGCTCTGTCGATCAACACATGATCGTGTTTACGGTGTACCCCGCAATCGTGCAGCCTTATCGGTTTACCTGCACTGGCGGCCTGTATGAAGTCAGCCAGCAGCAAGGGATCAGCGCGCAAATCAATCGGATAGATGCTGAAACCTTTATGCAGTATGTCATTCAGTTGGTTGAACGGGATGAAGCAGCGCTAGATAAGGCAAGTGCAGAGCGTTTCATGACGATGCTGGAGCAAGCGATCCAGCAATTAGCCTGGTCATTAGAGTCACTGCAGGATCAGGCTGATGTGCTGAGCTTGCCCCAAGCGGAATCTTACATCGCACTGGAGCGTAAAGCGGCCTATCGCGATCGTCCGTTTCACCCTGTGTCTAAAGCCAAGCTGGGATGGTCCAAGGCAGAGTATTGTCGCTATATAGCTGAGTACTCTGAGCCTATTGAACTTCGATGGATGGCAGTGAAGCGGGAATATGTCGTAAGGGAAGCAGCCGATGTGTTGGGTCACCCGATGAATGCTCCATCCAACGTACAGGCAGATCCGATGGATGTTCTGCTATCTGATGCTGAACGCCAAGCTCTCGTTAGTGAGATGAAGCAACGCGGGTTGGATCAGGCGCAGTTTACTGCCATTCCAGTACATCCATGGCAGTTTACGGCGATTCTCCCCACGCAGCTGCATGCTGAGCTGGAGCAGGGGATTTGTGTGCCGCTGGAGCTTGTGACAGGACAGTTTAAGGCAACATCCTCGATCCGATCGTTAATGTCTCAGCGAGAGGGACTCAGTCTCCATCTAAAGCTTCCCTTAGGCGTTCATTCTCTCGGGGCCGTCCGTTATCTGTCAGCTATTAAGCTGATGAATGGCGGTCGTGCTGAACGGTTGATGCGACAGGCACAAGCATTGGATCCAGTGCTCGGGAAGAAGCTGTTCTTATGTGACGAATCCCAGTGGTGGGCTTATTTACCTGAAGACCGGGATTTATTCGCGGATCATCCAAGGCATTTCTCTGCAATGGCTAGACGTTATCCTGACGTATTGGTGAAGGACGATCAGGTACGCCTTATTCCAATGTCGGCCTTTGGGACTTACAAGCTGGGGGATCAGCGCCATCTATTCGATGAATGGCTGGAGCTGCTCGGACAGGACCGCTCAGACGCTTCTATTCTGCAATGTTTGAAGAACGTGCTCGTCCCCTATTACGAAATTTGCTTGCGCTTGTTCGAACTCGGCATGATGCCTGAGGTGCACGGGCAGAATTCGGTGCTAGTGTGGAAGCAAGGCCGTATTGAAGGGTTGCTGCTGCGTGATCATGATGCATTACGTGTGCATGTGCCTTGGCTGAAGGAGAATGGGTTAGAAGACCCTGCATATGATCTGCGATCCGGAGTCCCAAATTCCTTATATCACGATACCCCGCAGAAGCTGCTGGCTTACTTTCAAATGCTGGGTATTCAAGTGAATAGTTATGCCATTGTGCAAAGTATATCTCAGCATTATCGTATCCCAGAACAGCGCTTGTGGATGGAGCTTCAAACTTGCTTAATGGAAGCGATGAGGCTTGCGGAGTTATCAGACCACGTGAAGCAGGTGCTTGAGACGACTTTCTTCGGGGAAGCGGATTGGCCTTGGAAGCAGCTTATCCGCCCGCTTATTAAACAGCAGTCGAGAGTGCCTGGAAGCATGCCGTCGGGGCAAGGGAAAGCCCCGAATCCGTTTAAGGTGTTAGCACAAAGATTAAGTGACAGGAGTGATTGCTATGAGCCGTACCCAAGCGCTTGAAGTAACGCGTCAAGCTTCAAGAAATCACGAATATTTGACTAAGCAGGCTTCAAGGGAGTCGAATGCCAGGTCTTATCCTAGGCGGCTGCCCTTAGTCATCGCTGAGGCCGAGGGCGTCTATGTGAAGGATATGGACGGTAAAGTGTATTATGATTGTTTAGCTGGCGCAGGGACCTTGGCGCTGGGACATAACCATCCCGTTGTGATCCAAGCGATGAAGGAAATGCTGGAACAGAAACGGCCTTTGCATACATTGGACATTACTACTCCAATTAAAGAAGCATTTGTTGATGAGCTGTTCGCGTGCTTGTCTCAGTCTTTCGCTGATCAAGCGAAGATTCAATTCTGCGGTCCTACAGGAGGGGATGCGATAGAAGCGGCGATTAAACTGGCCAAGACAGCAACTGGACGCCGCAGTGTGCTCTCGTTCCAGGGGGGTTATCACGGCTCTACCCATGCTGCGATGAGCTTAAGCGGCACACTGGGGCAGAAGGCTAAAGTGCAAGGGCTTATGCCGGACGTGCACTTCTTGCCGTATCCATACGCTTTTCGCTGTCCGTTCGGGGTGGGCGGAGAACAGACCCACCAGCTGAGCAGCCGATATATTGAGCGTCTTCTGGACGACCCCGAAAGCGGTATTGTGAAGCCTGCTGCGATGATACTTGAAGCGGTACAGGGTGAGGGGGGCGCCATTCCAGCGCCCATTGAGTGGCTTCAAGAGATGCGGCGCATAACGCAGGAGCGGGATATTCCGCTCATTATCGATGAAGTGCAGACCGGACTAGGTCGAACAGGCAGTTTATTCGCGTTCGAACAAGCGGGCATCGTCCCGGATATTGTAGTGTTGTCAAAGGCGATCGGAGGCAGCTTGCCTTTATCGGTAGTGGTATACAACAAGAAGCTGGATCAATGGCAGCCCGGTGCGCATATTGGTACCTTTCGCGGCAACCAGTTAGCGATGGCTGCTGGCCTTGCAACGCTGAAATACTTGCAAGCTCATTCCATTCCAGAGCGGGCAGCACAGACTGGTGAATACTTGATGGAGAAGCTTCGAGGGCTTCAAGACAAGGTGAATTCAATCGGGGATGTCCGCGGACGTGGATTAATGATCGGGATCGAGATTGTTGATCCGCAGCAAGCGCCCGACGCATTAGGGCATTACCCTGCGCACCCTGAGCTAGCCAGCCGGATTCAACAAGCCTGTTTCAAGCGAGGCTTAATCCTGGAGGTAGGGGGAAGGCACAGTGCGGTGATCCGCTTCCTGCCGCCGCTCATTATCACCAAGGAACAAATCGATGATATATTCGAAATGTTCCTGAATGCCGTCTTAGAGGCTTGCGCGGGTTAAACTCTGACCATTCATCAGGAATATAAAATATACAAATACAATAAATCCAATCAGGGAGAAGGTGTATCGGCGGTATGATTCGAATAGAGCCCCGAGTGCAGGGGGTGAGGCCGCAGCTGCGGGAGTTATTTCAAGAGATCAGTCCATCAACCATCGGACATTTTACTGATTTTGGATTCTTGAAAGGCTTACAGCCGCTCTATCGTCCTATCCAACTTCTAGGTAATGCGGTAACCGTTCGGATTCCTCATCTGGATGGTTCAGCTATTCGTCATGCAATGGACATCGCAGAACCCGAGGATGTTCTAGTCGTGGATATGTCTGGAGATGATGAGCGAGCCTGCTGGGGGGAATTCTGGACCTATGCAGCTATTAACAAGCGGTTAGCAGGCGTTGTCATATCTGGATGTGTAACGGATGTTAGGAGAATTACGGGACTAGGCTTTCCTATCTTTTCAAAAGGGATAAGTGCCTTAACGACCAGGTCATTAAATTTAGAAGGGGAAGTGAATACTCCCGTCAGTATTGGAGGGGTTAATGTGCAACCCGGGCACCTAGTCGCAGGGGATGATGATGGATTGTTTGTTATCGACCCCAATGAGGCTGAACCCTTAGCATATAAAGCACTAGAAAAGCAAAAGAAAGAGCACGAGAAAAGACAGGCTTACGGCTATCAGACATAGTTTAAAATGTTGGACCGCAAGGCGGGGCTATCCCATCTTGCGGTTTTTTCGACTCTACTTTTACAAATTGTAGAAAATTGATAGAATATGAGAATAGGGAGGTGTGAGGAACAGTGTGGTCTAAGCACCTCAATTTAACAATCGTCAATCAGAATAAGAATGAAATGGGAGTTATAGCAGCGCAAACAATCACTAAGAAGAGTTTTGGGTGATATTGAAGCCGACCCAGTTGTTACGACGTTACAGCTCTTTGAAGTGAAGAAGTCTATGAACTTAGTCTTTTTTCCTCTCGATCTAATGGAATCCGCAATTATATGCCATACGTCTTAATCCAGGAGGGCTTCTATGGTGATAAGAAGAAACTTGCAAAGCGGGATTTCTATTCTTAAGGTACCATTTGATTTAGGTGCAGGATGCAGGGGCAGCCAATTAGCTCCCGATGCAATACTGCGAGCAGGGTTAAAGGAGCGCATTCATCAACTTGGGTTGAATTGCGTAGTTGAAAGCGAAGTTACATTAGATCCGTCTAAGGCGAATCATGGTGCTGCTAAGGATGCCTTGAACCATTTGGCAGAAGTCGTCCAAATCAATACGAAACTGGCAGACGAGGTTGAGGCCGCCGTGGTCCAAGGAAACTACCCGATTATTCTCGGAGGGGATCACAGCATTGCCATTGGCACCCTTTCGGGTTTGTCGCGGATGTATCAAAATCTAGGGGTCATTTGGTTCGATGCGCATGCCGATTTGAATACGGAGGCAACCAGTCCATCTGGCAATATTCATGGTATGTCGCTAGCAGTAGGCCTTGGCAGGGGGCATCCGCTATTAACGCAAATAAAATCGACAGGGTTCCGTATTAAGCCTGAGCATGTCGTGATTATAGGAGCCCGGTCTTTGGATGAAGGGGAGAAGCATTACATAAGAGATTCTGGAGTAATCTGCTTTACAATGCATGACATTGACCGATTAGGGATAGCTGTTGTCATAAAGAAGTCCATCGAACGATTAGCTCAGACGACGGATGGCATTCATCTAAGCTTTGATATCGACAGTCTAGATCCGCATGTAGCGCCAGGGACCGGTACCCCGGTGAAAGGTGGAGTGAGTTATCGAGAGGCACACTTTGCCCTTGAGCTGCTTTATGAATCTGGCCTGATTACCTCCGTTGAATGTGTAGAAGTGAACCCTCAGCTTGATGCTCACAACATGACGGCGGAACTTGCAGTGGAATTATTGGCTACTGTCCTAGGGGAGAAAATCATATAATGTTGTAGTTAGATAAGAGCCATGAATGATAGCTCGGTGACAGGTGATGAATATCACTCTGATCGTTGGGCCTTCATTCATGGCTTTTGTGTTAGACTGAACAGTTTTTATAGAGAAGAAACTGAAATAGACATGACGACAGCACAATCCGTAGGCTCGAGGCTTTGATATGAATGTGCTATATTTATAATTGAAATTGTAAATGAAGAAGACTTTTATCATGCGCTTACAGATAGCTCAGCTACCCGCAGATAAACTAACCCGGGTACTGGCTGGGCAGCAGGCCATACATCCAGTGACTTAAGTGAGGAGGACCTCCATGAAGATTATTGTGTCTCCTGATTCATTTAAAGGCTCAGCATCAGCTAAGCAGCTTTGCGGGGCGGTCTCTGCAGGAATACAGAAAGTGTTCCCTGAGGCGGAGATTCAAGCTATCCCTTTGTCCGATGGAGGGGAAGGGCTGATGGGAAACTTGGTTGAGGTGTGCGGTGGACAGCGTTTTTCAGTTGAAGTTCTGGATCCATTAGGCCGGCCTGTTAAGGCTGAATATGGCGTGATTCACGGTGATACCGCTGTTATAGAACTGGCTCAAGCCTCTGGATTGACACTGGTGTCGGAAACGCTCAGGAATCCGCTGCTCACTTCTACCGTCGGGACGGGTCAGCTCATGAAGCATGCCTTAGACCAAGGGATCAGGCGCCTCGTCATTGGGCTGGGAGGCAGTGCCACGAATGATGGGGGAGCCGGCATCATGGAGGCGCTGGGCGTGCGATTGCTTGATTCATCAGGGAAAGCATTGCCCAGAGGTGGCGGAGCTTTAGGCAGGCTCCAACAAATGGATGTATCGGATTTAGATCAGCGGCTTGCTGAAGCGGAAATTATTATGGCTTCGGATGTAAGTAATCCGCTCACGGGCTCGCAAGGCGCTTCCTACGTATTTGGCCCGCAGAAAGGGGCATCACCGGAGATGCTGCCTGTACTGGATGAGGCTCTAAGACATTATGGAAGTATGCTTGAAGAAGTCTTTGACAGGCCAATCGCTGCACTTCCTGGCACTGGGGCTGCTGGCGGAACAGCTGCATCGCTTATCGCTTTCTGCGGTGCGAAGGTTGTCTCGGGCATCGATCTGTTTCTAGACTTGGTCAGCTTTGAAGAACGCCTTGCGGGAGCTGATTTCATTGTGACGGGTGAAGGGAAGCTGGATGAGCAGACCTTATCCGGCAAGGTGATCGATGGTGTATGCAAGCGCGGTCACGCTCATAACATTCCTGTTATCGCTCTGTGTGGAGGTCTTGCTCTTAGCTCGGAGCAGTTAACCCAGTTAGGGGTTGCCGCCGCCTTCTCGATTGTACGAGGTCCGTGTGCTTTAGACGAAGCTGTGGCTCAAGCATTGGACTGGGCAGAAAGCCAGGCCGAACAACTATGCAGGATCTATGCCCTTCGATCCTAACGCACGTATGTGATTTCAGGATGTCTGCAAAATCCTTGATAGATCAAACCAACATCAGAATTGAAGGTGTGCTGATCCTGTCTAATGAGCAGGTTTAGCCCTTCATGGGTGTTGGTTTTTTGGGTTGTTCGGTAAAGATGAATAGTGCGGTACATGAATTAGACTGTATTGCATGTTATAGTAAAGCCAGAGCAGTTTATCAGCTATCTAATAACCTATTGAAAACATTTAAACATACGGTATTTCAAACTATGATGTAGGGGGATTAGGAGATGGATTTAGGACTCAAAGGTAAATCAGTATTAGTCTCTGCAGCAAGTAAGGGGCTAGGTAAAGCGAGTGCGCTTGCTTTCGCTAGAGAAGGGGCGAACGTAACGATTGCCAGCCGTCATGTTGAGCATCTTGAATTAGCCCGCAGTGACATTCATAAAGCCACCGGACAACAAGTGTCTATCGTTCAGATGGATGTAACAAGCCAAGAGAGCATTGCGGGAGCTATACAGTCTGTCATATCGGATAAAGGTGGTTTGGATGTACTAGTATCGAATGCGGGAGGACCTCGACCGGGCCAATTCTCAGACCTTGATGATGAGGCTTGGCTGCAAGGGTTTCAGTTATCCCTATTAAGCACCATTCGAATGATCCGTGAAGCGCTCCCCTATATGAAGGCAGGGAAGGGCGGCAGAATCGTCAACCTGACTTCAACTTCAATTAAACAACCGATTCCTGGGTTGCTGTTATCGAACGTGTTCAGGACAGGTGTGCATGCCTTAACCAAGAGCTTGGCTTCAGAGCTTGCGGCCGATGGGATTCTGATTAACACCATCGCGCCTGGAAGAATAGCGACGGATCGCATTGCTGAGTTGGATCAGCAGCGTTCTATCGATCAAGGCAGGCCGCTTGAAGCGATTCAGGCGGAAGCTGTGAGTCAGATCCCGCTGGGCAGATTAGGGACACCTGAGGAATTTGCGAATATCGTTGCCTTTTATGGCTCTTACGCGAATACGTATGTCACCGGACAAGCCTTGTTGGTGGACGGCGGTATGGTCAAAGCGCTTTGATCAACACAACGGAACAGATGGAGGCCATTCATGTCGATTGCTTTAATTATTTTTCAAGGGCCAAGTGCTTCAGGTAAAACCACAATACAGGCCAAGCTGGGGTGGCCTCGAATTATCACACGGACTTCAAGGGCGCCAAGACCCGGTGAGCTAGACGGCAGGGACTATTTTTTTGTAGACAAAGCACAGATGCTTCATTTGTATCATAGCGGCAAAATGATTGAAATGACAGAGTACCAAGGTAATTATTATGGAACTACTGCCGATTCTATTCATGAAGTTATTGAGGGATTAGAGCCGAAATCCATTGTGATGGATGCACAGGGGGCTAGAGCGATTAAAGCCCTGTATGCTGACCATGTTCTGTTGATCGGGGTGTACGCCGAGAAAGAGCAGTGCAGACAAAGGTTATTATCTCGAAACATCAGTGAAGAAGCGCTTGCGCGCCGCATGAGTACGTACGAGGAAGAAGTCGCGGAGCTCTCGCAATGCGATATGGTGTTAATGAACACGGATGGAAACTTTGCAAAAGTGGAAAGGATTGTTGAATGCCTTAGAGAAGGGTTGGGAAGAAATCATGACATACAGCCAGGAAACGATTGATTATGTGCGTGAGGCTGCGGCTGAGTTGGAGACGTTTAATTTTCGTCTAGCCTCCTTAGGTGGGGATGAGCGCCAGCGGGATGATTATGCCAGGGATTATGCGAGAATATTATATTCGGCTTCCTTTCGAAGACTTCAAGGCAAGATGCAGCTGCTGGGGATTGATAATACGCATTTTTTCAGAAATCGCCTGACCCACAGTATGGAAGTCGCGCAAATTGCACGCGGGATTGCGGGTGACCTGCAGTTAGATAATACTTTCGTAGTAGAAGCCTGTTCTCTAGCCCACGATTTAGGCAACCCGCCGATCGGTCATCACGGTGAAAGTGTCTTGCACCAGCTCGTTGCGGACATTGGAGGGTTCGAGGGGAATGCTCAGACCCTGCGCATCCTAAGGACACTTGAGAAGAAACATCATGCCTATAGAGGCTTGGATTTAACTTTTCGAACTCTGCTTGGGGTCGTGAAATATTATAGAAAGCTTGAGGGCGGTAAGGCTAAGAAATTTATCTATGATGAGGATTATGCGTTTATTCAACAGACTTTGCAGCAGCGGGGGATGGCGGACTTTGAAGTAAAGACGCTGGATATGCAGATCATGGATTTATCCGATGAGATTGCTTACGCTGCTCATGATTTGGAGGATTGTCTGAGCGAAGGATTATTCAGCATAGATGATTTGTTGTATGAATTTAAAATACATAATACCTTCAATCAAGCCTATGATGTTCTGTATGAGATTGTGGAGCATTGCAGAGCCTTCGCTTACCAAGGCAAGCGGCTAGCTTCTTCTGAAGAATATGCTTTCTTATTCCGCAAGGAGCTGACGTCTAAGATCGTCAATACCTTAATCCGTGATATTGCCTACATTCCGGCTGAAGGCAGACTAGGCTTCCGGCAATATGGGCTGCTTTCGAATGGATTGAAGAAGGTGGTATTCCATATTATTTCTCGCAGACCGTTCGTGCAGCTCTATGAGAAGCGCGGCGAGAAAGTGCTTAGGGGGCTCTATGAGGTGTATTGCGATAAGCAATTAAACGGGAACTTAGAGCTGCTGCCCGCAGAATACAGGTTATTCGAGAATGAGGATGAACGACGCAGAAATGTCATTGACTTTATTTCCGGGATGATGGATCAATTTGCTTTGCAAGAGTATGCGAAATATTACGGAGAGGGCAGTTTGGAGACTTTGATCTGAATGGAATGCACAAAGATAAGGGAAAAGGTAATCTACCCGATGTGGAGGTTACCTTTTTCTGTGAAAATGATTACGCACATATGTAACTTCTAAGTCATAACAAAACAGGGCTACCTAGGGGCAGTCCTTAAACAAGGATGCAAAAGTTTTAGTACAGATTATGACAAAGTTATGGCTGTGCAGTTTACTGCTAACGGGGATGACAACATGTAGATACTGTTGGGATATAATAGCGCAAAAAATATAAGTATTGACAAACTACCTTTCTTCATAATATTATAAATGTGTAACCGGTTACATACTTTGTATTTTATGCTTGTTGTTACAGGATAATTTATATATGTATATGGTTACATATATAAAT
>CAYUSG010000056.1:4605-21273 GCA_964447355.1 uncultured Paenibacillaceae bacterium | reverse complement strand
ATATAATAGTTAATCCGATAATCATAGTATCTTTCCTTTCTTTTATTAGCCGAAATCCGATTCTAGTAGTCTTAGAGAATGAAAGACCCTTAACTATTTTATAATAAATACCGCTTTTAAAACAGAAAAAAAATGGTTTTTCCATGCGTTAATTGTTTCCACCTGCAGGGATATTTACGTGCGGTTTACATCCATACAGACCAGCTTCTGTGAGACAATGTCCGAGAAGATGTCCAGCCCCTTAGTTTCTGCCACATGGATGACATCTGCGAACTTCGCACTGTCCGGAAATAGAGTAAGCAGCAGATTCTCTTGATCCAAGATACGCTCAGGCCGATAAATCACATCCTGCTGTCCCTCAAAGATTGCAACATAGAAAATTCCTGTCTCTACGAGATCCTGAAAGAAATGACTTCCATATGACAGCTCCGGCATAAAGCCCCCTTCTTGCGAAGCCACCTCACAAATGACAGACATATGGCTCAATTCTGTAAAATGCACAGGAACCCCTAAGGATGGAGTAGTCGTACCCCAACGTCCTGGACCTATTAACATGACCTGTTTGCCTTTTAAAGCTGCATTCATCAGGCCGATCTGCCGTGCTACCGCATATTTGTCCTGAGCGCTCAGCTCCAAGTAGCTCTGAGTTTGTACCAACACCACATAATCTAGAGATAAATGCACATTACCGCCCATAAAATTACCCTTTACCGAGAAGAAACAGTCCTGTCCCCGCTTCAGCTCAGGAAACTTCACAGATTGTCCCAGCCCTCTTGTCTGCAATGGCCGACATTGCAACAAGTTGACTTTAAACTGCTGATCATCAATAAAGTTTGCCGTAAATTCAATATCAACGGGGTAATCATACACCTTAGACAGCAGTGCCAGCATATCCCGCATAAGCTTTGGAAACTCCGTCTGATTTAGTAATCTTTGAAAGTCTAGAATATAAGGCGTTTTGCGGTTCGTGTATCCGAGTTCCTTCAGCCGTCTTGCAGTTTCATAATCTGGCGATGCGAACAAACCGCGGTCAACCTTAAGGTTGTAATCCGTTAGCTCGTCTAACTTGCGGCTGCGCAATTGATTCTCTTCCAAACTGAGCAAATCTACGATCCGCTGAGAATACTTCTGGTGATCCTCTCGATTCATAAGGGGTAAGCGTTCCGGCTTATCCAGACAAACGATTCTAGCATAATCACCTACCGTACGATCCACAGCCCTTGTACCTAACCCAAAGACCAGACGCAACATACCCGCTTCCATATCTATATGCTCATCCCACACATAGAGATTAGAGGAGTTCCCTACCCCTGCAAGATGCGGAAAGAAATCGGCCTCATAATGATCCCCTGACACCCGCTGGACCAGAATGGCCATCTGTTCATCCTGCTCGGCCAGTCCACGATTCAATCGGTAGTTGAGGGCATCCTCATTCATGGTGCTGGCATAAACGGTACGGATCGCTTGCTCAAAGGCTTTATAGCGTTCCTCTACAGGGCCTTGGTTGACACAGAACACACTGTCATATTTGCCAGCGAATGCATTGCCGAAGTTATCTTCGAGCAGAGAACTGGAGCGCACAATAATCGGTGATTGACCAAAATATTCCAGAATCTGCAGAAACTGCTCCTGTATGTTCTCTGGAAAACGGCCGTGTAACAGCTTCTCCTTGAGTTCTGGGGCATATTGAAAGTAACCTTCCTTGGTCTTCTGCTTCGTCCGCAGTTTCCACCATCCATTCTGCACAATGTATGTATAGAACACATCTGAACCTAAATAGAAAGAATCATGCGGCTCCATATACGCATTAAAGCGATTACCGCCTTCTTGTTCTAGAATTTTACGCGCAATCAGCATCCCGACGCTTTTCCCGCCAATAAACCCTGTACCGACTTCTCTAGAGGCAATCATAAGAATATCATTCAGGGTAAAATAGCGGTCACACAGCTCAAACATGCGCGTATGATCCAGACCAATCAACATATTCATTAACTGGCGTTTAGTCGCCTCCTGCTGCTTGGGTGCTTGAGACAAGGCTGCTTTGGCATTCACAAATAATTGATCCCAATAATCCAGTCGCTCCTCTCCCCGTGTGAAGGTGGAGAACAGCTCGGACGCTTCAGCACTAGACGTAATGCATATGGCCTCTTGCCCTTTTATTAAGTGAGGAAAGAACATGGTAGGTGAATAACGGTTTAACAACTTCAGAGGATGAACGTAGAGATGACCGTTGACATGATATAAATCGAACAACACCTGCGTGGTCTCGCGGATTCCCGCAATCGTGCTGTACGTGTGGACATTTCGAATAATGGCGAAATACGCAATGGTGTCGAGTTCATACAAGTAAGGACAAGACACTTTAAAGAAGTTACCGATCATTAAATCGGAGTGCCAATAAGCTAATAAATCCGTAAGGCAATCAAACACATAGAAGGCCCTTCTACCTTGCTGTTCAATTAAAAAGTGAATGGAGGTGGCAAAGCTTTCAAAGCCCTTTTGCGGATCAACTTGGAATGTATGAATATCGGTGCCATCTTCCACCACAGGCTCATGGCTGCCAAACCGAACGTAGACGATGTGCCTGCCATCTCTTCGCGCCTGTGCGATATAAGGTCCGACCATCTGCTTATAAGATGCGACATCATCCACCTGCCAGACGACATTATCCCCTAATCGAAGCCGATCAATCGCCTGATCGAAGCCGCTTAAGCCTGTGCTTACCTTGTCGTGAATATCCATGACAGCCTCCTTATAACTTGGTAATTAATGTATTCCTTACATTATACCACTCGGTCCGTCGAGGAATCATTATCTAGCTCGAATAATAACAATAAACGTCACCATACTAACAATGGATATGAATGAAAGGAGTTTGAATCATGTTTAATTTAAAAGATAAAGTCGCCATTGTGACAGGTGGTGCATCAGGCATTGGTTTAGCGACCGTACAAGCTTTCCTCGACAAAGGCGCCAAGGTTGTCATTGCTGATTACAACGAAGAAGGCGGAAAAGCAGTTGAAAAGGACTTAAGCAGCAATGGTACCGCTAACGTGAAATTTATCTTTGTAAATGCGGCTGAAGAAGCATCTGTCGAAAACCTTGTGAATGAAACCGTAAAACTTTGGGGACGCGTTGATATCATGGTCAACAATGCGGGAATTGGTGTTCTAGCCCAAACTCATGAACTCACTTTTGAGGACTATAACAAAGTAATTGCAATTAACCAAAACGGTGTTTTCTTTGGCTCAAAATATGCTATTCGTGAAATGTTAAAAACAGGCGGCGGGTCGATCGTGAATACAGCGTCGATTCTGGGGCATTTGCCTATAATGCAAGTAAAGGGGCTGTGAACATCCTGACTAAATCACTGGCTCTGGAATACGCAGATAAGAACATTCGGGTTAATGCCGTATGTCCGGGTTACGTTGAATCCGGGATGGTTAACAAAGAAGCGCTTGGTGATTTCTACGATGGATTAGTGGCTAGACACCCTATTGGTCGACTCGGTGTTCCTGAAGAAATAGCTCACGGGATCGTATTCTTATGCGAAAATGAGTTTGTAACAGGAAGTTCACTGATGATTGATGGCGGTTATACGGCACAATAATAAGGGTATACATCCATTCACTACAGTTCGGTCCTATGCATCAAAAGATTGTACAGGACCGGACTGTTATTTTTGCCTGCAAGGCAAATATAGCTTCTCTTTCTAACGGATAGCTCCGAACAATTCGTGTTTCAGGCGTTCTAGCTGACGAAGATGATGACGGTAATGCATTTCAACAAGCAAGAACCATTCTTCCGCGCACAATCCACCGAATCGCGGATGAGACACCGTATTATGTTTGGGCGCTTTTTCGAGGGTTGGCTCAATTTCCCTCATTCTCTGAACGACCCTGTTTAAACCTTGAATAAGCTGTTCTTTGCTTTTCGGCTGCTCAGGCGTATATTGGGCAGAAGGAGGAACCTGAACACGAATAGGCGGGAAGCTGCCTTGAACAAATACTGCTTCCCCAGCCTCGGTTTTTCCCACTAGAGGTTTCGCAGGTTCTTGACTCGGCAACATACATTGATCCACATTACGAAGCTGCATGTTAAGCGCCGAGCTAATGAGATGTTGAACCATCTGTCCGATCGACCACTCGTTGTCATTGGGTTTCTGCCTTAGCTGCTCCATATTAAATGGCTCCAGCTCTTGAACATAATGTGCCACTGTTTCTTCAAATCGCTGTAATGCTACTTTAGTTATAACCACTGCTTAACAACTCCCTTGGTCATTTTCATCTGAGGATTGTGCAAAATCCTGATCTAAGTATATAAAAACGCTACTGACACCCTTATGTCAGTAGCGTTTCAACATTTTTTCAAGCTCGTTTCTAACCCGAACCCGGAAGGATTCCGGCTCCAGCACAACCACATCGCTGCCCCAGCTGAGCACCCAATGCAGTAATTCCTCAGGCTGCCGAACACGAAAGGTCGCCAGCAATCCCTCCGTATGATCCTCTATCGTTTCTATATAGAAATTGTTCGACTCCTTTATTTTATCGGCAATACTAGATTGGACCAAGATACGCACAATGATGTTACGATCATCGAGAGGCTTATACTCATTCAATTGAAAATCTGCCGGCAGCTTAAATCTATCCTCTAGATCGATAAGCTCCGTCATCCTTGATAATCGGAAGTGACGAATACCCTGACGCAATTCACACCAAGCAATAAGCATCCATGTCCCTTGCATAAGCACAAGCCCATAAGGGGCAACTGTACGAACACTTTGACGGTTACCATCAGCTTCGGCAATTTTTTTGGAATAGCGGAAGCTGATTTTTCTTTCCTCGAGTATGGCCCGGCGAACCACTTCCAAATAGATCTTCTCTTGTGCCCGTACAACGTCTTTAGCCGATGTAAGCAACCGAACACTTTTGCGTACCCGTGAGGCCTCTCTACGAATCGGCTCTTGAAGGATGGCTTCGATCTTCTCTTTAGACGTTCGAGACTTACTGCCATAATGATGGTCAAACCAGTGCTCGATAAAATCCGCTCCGATAAGCAGGGCCACAGCTTCCTCCACCGTAAAGCTTACGGGCGGCAGGAAATACCCCTCCATTAAGGAGTATCCCTGACCGGGTGACCCTATGACGGATACCCCCGCTTCACTTAAAGCCTGAATATCCCTATAGATGGTCCTCACGCTTGTTTCAAATTTGGCAGCTAAATCCTCGGCTCGTAACACTTCGTTACGCTGCAATTCGAGCACTATGGCTAACATGCGATCTGTTTTGTTCACGTGGCTGCACCCTTTCTTGAGAGGGATCATATACTTATGCGGGGATACCTTCTAACAGGCTTGACCTATGGATTGCATGGGCGAGCCTGTGTTGATTTACATATCTGTACATATGAACGCAGTTATTGGTTATCTTAATGATTACCATAACTAAACTTATACGAAGGATTGAATGGGATGAATACTGGAACATTAAATTTAACTATAGCAGAAATGGGCAAACTTTGGGCTAGTTATACAGGGAATTCGATGGGAAAACGCGTGCTCAGTTATTATTTGAAGCATGTTGAGGATCAAGACATTAAGGACATTTTAGAGTATTGTTTGGGCTTGAGCGATTCCCTTTTACAAGAAATTACGGCATTTCTAACCCAAGGCAATTTCCCTATCCCCGTTGGATTCCGGAAAGATGATGTGAATTTGGATGCACCGCGGATGTTTAAGGATGATTTTTATTTGCCTTATTTGATGTATTTAGGTAAAGCGGGAATGAGTATTTATAGTGTAGCTATCCCTTTGGTGACCCATGAGGTTATCCGGGACTTTTTTGTTAGAGCCCTTGAAGCTACTGTGAAATTTTTGGTGAAAGTCACTGAAATTGCTTTAGCCAAAGGCGTAATGATAAATGCTCCTGTCTTGCCGGCACCTAAAAGCGTTGATTTTGTAACCAGGCAAAGTTTTTTAAACGCATTTTGGGGAGAGAAAAGACCCCTTCACGGCTTGGAGATCTCACACCTTTATGGAAACATTAACAATGATATTACCAGTAAAGCGCTCATTATTGGTTTTGCACAAGGGACAAACAATGATAAAGTGAGACAATATTTAGAACGCGGGGCGCAGCTCAATCATAAACACATCGAGAAAATGTCTGAGAAACTGACTGAAGAACACTTACCAGCGCCAAGTTTACTAGATCATTTGGTCACATCCTCAACCATCTCTCCATTTTCAGATAGACTCATCATGCAGCATAAAATCGATATGTTCTCCATGAAAATTAGAGAATATGCAAACGGGTCATCACTTGATGGCAGAAAAGATATTGGAGCCTTATATGCAAAGCTGCAGTTGGATGTTTCATTGTATGTAGAAGATGGAGCCAATATTATGATTGAACAGGGTTGGATGGAGCAACCGCCAGAAGCTATTGACCGAGAACAATTACTGCAAAAGTAATGAGGCGGAAGTGAATAATAGCAGTGGCAGCCAGCACGTTATTCCCAAGCTACAAGCTGCCGTTGTTATTCCATGTCCGCCCACCTGATAACGGAAAGAGTCATTGCTGTTTATCTTGAAAATACGCTATCGCTTTTCCAAGTTCAATATCAATGTGTTTCAATTGTTCTTGTAATTGATCATTCAATGCTTGTTGTGTGGCTAGGTCACACACACCATACACAAACAGTCCATGTTCGCGTTGAAATGCCGCTACAGCTTGACGCAATTCATCATCATATACATCATTAATACCTGAAATATCATAGCCTAGAAACTTCAAGATGTCTTTGATCTGCTCAATATCTGCATGCTGATCCCCCAGCTCGAACTTACGTTCTAACTTCGAAAGGAATGGGGGACTATGAACTTCAATATTAGGCTTAAGGCCTATACCGTTAATTTTCCGCTTGGTCCTAGTTAGATATTCCGCTGTTGTAATTTTATAATAATGACCCCTTTGATCCTTAAATACTTGCTGTACCGTTCCTTTGCCGTACGTTTGCTCCCCTATCACAATGCCCGCTTCGGACTCCTGAATGCTGGAAGCAAAAATTTCCGAGGCACTTGCGCTTTCTTTATTCACTAAGACAACAATGTCAAACGTCTTAGCGTTTAAATAAGAGGCATATTGTTCTTCATTCCCATCCTTGTCCACAACGAAGACGATGGGACCTTGGGGCACGAGGTCCTGACACATTTTAACGACTTCTGACAGCAGCCCTCCCTTATTGTTACGAAGGTCAATAATCAGACCTTGTGTCCCGTCAAGTCTTGACTGCCCGATGATCGAATGAAACGCATCATACACCCCGAGGTTAAAATTTTTGATCTCCATGTATTTGATATGATCACCGACAGGCTCTACTCGGCCTATACTACCATGGTCTGTTTTGATAGGCTCTCTAATTAAAGCAATGTCTAGCTCCTGACCTTGTCGATTAATCGTTAGGATCAATTCAGTGTTGGCACTTCCAGCCATTAACGCAGCAATGTCATCTAAAGACTGATCCTTTAAAGATTGTCCATCTGCAGCAATAAGCTGGTCTCCCGCCAACAATCCTGCTTTATCAGCTGAATGACCTTCCAGCACCCGCTCTATGACCACTTTCGAATCTATGCGGGTGATTTTTAACCCGACACCAACATATTCCTTCTGATTGACTAACGTGTTGATATCCTTAGGGTCCTCATAGTATTTACTATGTTCATCCAGGATGGAGAACATCCCTTGTATGGCCGCCGCCTCCAATTGTTCTCGCGTCACATCCCCTTTATATTTCTCCAAAATAGCGTTCATCATGGCATCCACATGGTGTTCTTCGCTCTCTGCGTAAATAACAGCGGGGAGAAGACATAGTATAAACATCAATGGAAGCATTATAGCTGATTTATGTTTCATTCTTCCTAGCTCCTTAAATATAAAATATGCAGCCGAAGTGTGTTTCGACTGCATATCTATTATGTTATTTGTGAGAGATGACCTCGTGCTCAATCCAGTAATACAGCAACGTTGCAATTTCTGCTCTAGTAATCTTGTTATTCGGTCTGATCGTGTTGTCCTCATATCCGCTGACAAGCCCCATATCTACTAAGTGGTTAATATGCGCTCTGGCCCATTGCGGTATCTCTTGATCGTCTTTAAACGTATACGTTGAACTTGTCTCGCTGCCGATAGCCCGACTTAAGATAGTCATGGTCTCAGCGCGGGTTGCCTCTTGTGAGGGATTAAAATATTTCAGTCCGTTGCTGTGCTGACTTCCTTCAATAATACCATATTGATACGCTTTGACGGCGTACGCTTTTCCCCAATCTGGGATGCGGTTATCATCAGCGAATACAGGCTCTGAAGATGCTTGTTTTACCGGCTGATTCGGATGCAGCTGTTCATAGACTTTTACCGCCATCACGGCTAATTCTAATCGGCTTAAATTGTCTTTAGGGGCATAATATCTATATCCACCACTATAAATGCCCTCTACCACATCCAAGGATTCTAGTGCTTTAATAAATTGCTCAGCCCAAGATCCATCTACATCCATAAACGCCTTGTCCTTCACATCTTCTAGTACAGCATATTTACTAAGATGTTCGAGGCTGACTACCACTTCTTCGCCTTGTATCTCGCCGCCAACATACTGCCACATTTCAAAGAGTTCGTTATACACATAAATGCCTAATCGCTCATTGTTAGTCACGTTAGCAGGGTCATAAGCCAGCTTAAGCGTGATCGTCTGATTCAATTTGCCAGCTCCATCTTTAAATGTAAGCTCGAAAACCTCACTGCCCCGCTTGTATTCCTCTTCATTCACCATATTTTGCGGCTGTTTAAAGATACCTGTTAGGAATACATCGTCCTGTCCTACTGTGCCTGACGGGATTTCTAATTGGCCCACATTGTGCAGCGTGATCAACGTATTTAATTGCTGGCTGATCTTCCTAACACTTGTAATTTCAAGACCCTTTTCTCTTTCGATTAGATTCTCCCATATCCCAGTCAGTACCGAATCTATTCTATCGATCTCCTCCGCTTCTACGAAGTTATCCTTATCGATAGGGGTTTCCGGCATGGTTCCAGTCGATGGACCGCTGGAATTTCCGCCGCCTCGCCCATCGTCCGTGTCAGAATCGGTATCACCCGCTTCCACGATACGAATATCCATAATCGCTTCCTTGCTGGTCTCACCATCTTCATATAATGCCCTAACCGTTATATCCCCGGCCTTGTTAGCTGTGAGGACATGACCTGCTAAGACAGCATTCCCTTGCCCTTGGATGATTGCATATTGAACTCTGCTGTTATCAATCGCTTGTTCCCCATGTTCGAACAAACCTTTCGCATATAAAGAGACGGTTTGCCCAACCTCAAGCTGATTGATCTCAGGTGTAATCATCAGTGCTTCTATGGCACTTTCAATCGTTAATTCGATTGCATCATTCAGAACATATTCATCGGTTAACGCATAT
Source organism: uncultured Paenibacillaceae bacterium (assembly GCA_964447355.1). Lineage (GTDB taxonomy): Bacteria > Bacillota > Bacilli > Paenibacillales > CAYUSG01 > CAYUSG01. The sequence continues at coordinate 11,795 of CAYUSG010000056.1, read as the reverse complement.
GAAGCTAAGACCGTGATCTTGCCAGTGTCGTAGAAGGTTAGCTCTCCTCGATTCGTCACTGAACCTAAATTATCTCCCTTGATAACGGAGAATTCCAAATCGTTAGGGTCAATCTCAATTTCAGTCTCACTATCAGGGTTCTGAGCTACGACTACCAGCTTCTCTTGCGTACCCGTGTATAGCGCTGAGTTAGGCGATTTTATAGTAATATTCTCAATCGGTTTCACTGTTCCGTTTACAATTTCTGATTGATATAAGGTTGCATTACCTGCGATATCAACGGCTTTAATGGTAATAACTTCCTTCATTTTATTAGGGTCAACAGTATACACGGTCCTAAAGCTGTTATCAGCATCCATATCCAGCGCTTCATCGTTGAGATAGACGACAGCCCCGCTTTCAGCTGACCCCGTCACATCCACCGCGTGATCTGTAATTACAGAGGTGGAAGGCGAATCGATCAGCAGCTCAGGCGGCGTCGTATCTATTACAACATCCAGCGATGCTTCGGCACTGTCTTTATAGCGATTCGTGGACCTAAATTCGATATGGTGCTCCCCGTCTGTTAATTCAAACGGCATGGAAAAGGCTTGCTTGTTCGTCACACTAATATAATATTCGCCATCCAGATAAATGTCTGTATCCACGACTTCATTCGCGGTCCATTCTACATGGACAGCCCCCGATCTTAGATACGAAACACCCTCTACTATTGTAGGCTGCTCAACCAAATCTAGTGCTAACTCAGGAGGCGTAGGCTGCCTTTTTACAAACTCTGCTGATCTGATTTCATTACCTACATGGATACTCTGCGTTCCATCCCCAAGTGTTAATTTCTTGACAGGAGTTACACCAACCGTGTAGCTCTGTCCATAAGGCATAGTATATTCAATATCTTCGCCATGCTCATTGACCCCGGTGTAGCTGCCGCCAAACAACAGCTTCCCTTCACGTGACGATAAATTCTGGAAGCCTGCTACTTGATTTCCACCTTCGTCATACACATTTGCATAATAAGTGATGTTCCCTGGTTCATTCAGTTCATTCCATGCTGCCTTTAATAGGCCGTCGCCAATATTCTCCACCGTTAAGCTCTCAATGTCCGCTGGCTTATCAGGGTCTATAATGGCCACGGTTTCTGTCGTCATCATTTCATTAAACCCATAGCTTGGATGCTGAATGCTTGCTCTGAGATAGTAGTTACCTTCAGGCAAATTAGCTGGGATGTCTACTGAAACGATATTGTCATCTGCTGATAGATTACTAGCCAGTGCAAATCCCGCATCATCCTTCAGTTCACTATTAACTAGGAAAAACGATACCAATGCATCTTCTGTATGAATGGCTGTAAAGTTGACATTCAATTGGTTCCCCTGTTGCGAAAATGTAAGCCCTTCAAATTCCGGTATGGGTTGAGCTTCGTACATCGTCCCTACGTCTAAGCTTGTATCCGAATTCACCGTATAAGTCCCATTCAGCGGATTAACGACCGAAATATAAATATATTTCTCCTCAACACCCGAAGGTGAGTTCTCTGCTGCCACAACTCTGACCATGTAATTATTGTTTAATACTAATGGAATGAGGTTTCCATTCGGATCTGTCAGGGTCAAGTTCGGTATGTCTCCGGCAAATCCAATTTCAAATAATGCATTATCTTGTCCGTTCACCACAAAGTCATAACTGGTCTGTTGTTCATTTGCAACCACATACATCTCAGACAAGTCATTGGAAACAAAGACGTGATCAGAAGCCCCTACTTTCTTAATATTAGATCCAACTACTAAGAGGCCATCGCCTTGTTGCCCATCTATGCCGCTCACTTCGCCTTTATACATGGCATGTTCAGGAATGCCTACATTCGTAAGGTTATCAAGCAGCAGTTCTTCTTCGCCATTAGCGAAGCTCACACCTTCGCCATACACATAGGTGATGCCTACGCCGATGCCGATAACTTCAACATGACCCCACATCTTCTCGGTGCTTACGCCAAGCTCTGCGCTGCCCGCTTCCATGCCGCCAATAAACCATACGTCTTCTGGTATGGTGATGGTTACGCTGACCTTACCTTCAAAATAAAACTTGTAGCCCCCGCCTTCTGCTGGGATCTCGCCTATATAGATGCTGGCGCTGCCCTCAATAATGTCAAACAGCTCCACCGTTGCTCCCATCGAGAGATACACTGGTTCTACCCACTGTACCTCCACATAGGCCTCTTGGAATATTTCCATACCGCCTTTGATTTCAAAGCTGCCATTGAGCGCAAAGCCATTCTGAGATATTTCCGCCCTAAAGTCACCCTCAAAGCTAGGTTGGAGCGTTAAGCCTAATATCAGAATAATAGACATCGGTTCATTAGGATCTTTGCTTTGCAAGTTTTTCACGCCGCCGCCAACCTTGTTAACAAATACAGGCGGTGTGATCGGCACTCCCGGATCAAATCCTCCAGACAATTCGATATGATCGGGTCTAAGCTCATCGTCCACTTTCACAATACTGACGACAGCGTGAGCCTCGACCATTTCTAAATCTACATCCGCCTCAAACGAGTACTCGTTCTCAATGGTATTAATCGAGGCAAATGCCCTTACCCCCTGATCTTCTTCTCGATCCTCTTTTGTTCCAAACGGCAGGCCGACTTTAATCTCTCCTGAGGCGTCTAAGCCTATATATTTGACACTGTCAAATAAGAAGTCATCCTTGTATTTTTTACCGAAAATAACCTTTTTCACATCAATAGTCACGCCAACCGATTTCCGGTCGGGATCTTCCTCTTCAGGCTTTCCTTTAATAGCAGCATAGACGGTGGATAACAGCTCTGGGGAGCTTAACACCATGTCTGTTATCACTCTTGCCTTCTCGGCAGGTGTGCTGGAGGATTCCTGAAGTTCTAGGATTTTAGTAAAGAACCCCTCGTCACTAATCAGCAGCGCTCTTAACTTAATCGAGATCGCTTTTCGAGCGTCATTCTTTTCTCTTTCGGCATACTTTTTCTGTTTCTCCTCTTCCTCTAGGAACAGATCCTGGAACGCTTCCCACATTAAGTCCTCGGATTCCTGCTCTGACAGCTCATCCTCTTCTTCACTTTTCTCTTCGGGCACTTCCTCCCCAAAAGGAACCTCAACGCTCAATGTACCGCCAAAGGATGCACCCTCGTCAAGCAGAATGACATTCTTAATCTCAATGTTGAATCCATCATAATAGGTGTTCACGGCGGCGCCGATCGCATTAATCGGATTAAAGAAGTCGATCACGATATTGCTTTGCTCTTCCTCTTCATCATCGTCCGGTGTCCACTCAGGATTGATGTCAACATTCGCCTCATCCTCTTCTTCGGAAACTACCTCTTCTATAGTGTAGTTCTCGCCATCAGCGATGTAGGTGTAGAACTTCCACCACCAAAATTCGTTGCTGCCAACAATTTGCAAGGTCCCGTCACCAACAACCGTAATCAAATCATCTGTTTTTTTGATTTCAATCGGTTCCTCGGCATCCTTGTACTTCACAACAGAGTTGATAATCGCATCCTGCTGATCTGTCTTGACTTTATATATTGTGTTATTATCCTCATCTGAGGTTTCCAGGACATCACCTGCAATGTCTAAGACGATATCCTTACTTTCCTTCAATTCAGCTAGATGCTCTATAGAATCAGCAAGACCGATCTCATAAACAAATTGGTCCTCATCATCCACTGTTTCCACGACCTTTTCAATGTACAACACGCCATATTTTCTCGACTTATACTTAACATCTGTAGAGAATGTAACAGCTTTGGAGTCAGGTGTACGAATAACTCCCAGGTCGGCATGGTCCAGCTTAAACGTGTATTCCCCTGCTGCTGTTTCGACATCAAATGTGTCCTCATACACAATAATGCCCAGCTTCTCATCAGAGGCAATCGTGACATTGTCACCCGGCACTTCCAGCTCGTTGCCCTCACGATCAACCAGATACAGTTTCCAAAGGCGTTTATCATTCAGCATATTAAAGCCTTTACCCGTTATGGAAAACTCGCGGTATCCTTTGTAATAAACTGTATTCGGAGCGATTGCGTCTATAGTAAGCTCGGGCAATGCGCCGTTAATGTTTGGCATCAGAACATAATCATAGTTACTGACGATATTATTCTGGTTATCGGATGTAACGGCTACTTTAATCGGCTCACTAATATATCGATCCTGGTGGATCGGTGACAGCTTGAAAGCCACCTCTCTGACTTCATTCTTCGCTATGAGCGGCACTTCAACCGTATAATTCTCGCCCTCAACCCAATTAAATGCACTGTCCCGTTTCACTAAATTGATGCTGACATTGGTTAAATTCTCAGATTCGGGCATCGTGTTGTCAATCGTGACATGAACGGTTATCTCATCTTCGATATAGCCATCCTTCTGAGCATTAACAGTGAGTTTATCGGGTGCATTAACGCTCAGCCCATAGGTAGAGTCGGAATTGTAATGAGAGAAATCGCCAATACCAAAGAAAGTTTCATAGGTTCTAGTTTCACCTGCAGCTAAAGGCTTCTCATTGAAATAATAAGCCACGGCGCTATCCGCACCCGCATACTTGTTGTCCCCAGTCGTAAAATCCAACTCGCTGTCCAATTCCACGTCCCACTTATGCGACGAAAGCGTCTCATAATGGGCAAACACAAGCCTGTCTGGGGCAGTATTGCCCCAGCCCTTTAAGAATCCATAACCCATCACATTAGGCGCAAACTCGTCATCACTTGTTCTGTAGAAGTCTGGAATACTGCTTCCAGCCATTTCGTGTTCAGTAGTAATGGTATCGTTGCCCACGTAAAAGCTGGAGCCGTCATTGCTGCCTAATTGCGTATCCAGCATGATTCTGTTCCCAATACTTCTAGTGCTGTCCGTGTGATTGATGACCTCATATCGAATTCTTACATTACCCACATTCGGGTGCTCAGGATCTTCAATAATCTCCAAGGCTTGTTTAATTTCAAGCCCGTCAAAATCCCATCTCGATACGCTTAGCAACCCATCTGTGGTTGTATAATGATCGCTGGCTTTGCCGCTTTTTAAAGCATAAGCATTCCCAAAAATATAATCCTCTCCATCTATTCTAAATGTAGTAAATGAAGTTTCAGGATCATTATCCCGTTCAAAGATTAGATTTTTGTTATCATCGGCAGGCTTCTGAGGAACACCTGTGAGTGTTCGAATCACAAAACGACCGTCATTCTTATCGATCAAGTACTCGATAAAGGGGTTATAGCCCCTTACAATATGTTCTTCCCGCTCCAGCGCGTAGGACATTACAGGAGCTATAAACTGAGCAACCATACAAAAGACAGTTAATAATACAATACATTTAATGATCGGCTTTTTTTTTCATATAGTTCTCCCATTTTGAAAAATTGTGTTGTTAACCCTGTGGAGATATAAAGATATGGTAGAATTTCTTATTCACGTCTTTATCAACGATTAGAATGGAATACCAGCCTGCTCGATCTACTGCTAGAACCCGTCCACTAAGTACCATTCCTTTTTGCTTCACACTTGTAATGTCTGTCTTCTGCGGTAAATAGTAAATGGTTGCTTGATCATGGACATTCCTTAAGTCAATATCAAGTTGGTTCGCTTTCATATAATCATGATTAGACGGATCCAACCCATTCATCCGCACTAGCAGCGGTTCGTTAGGATCAATGACATCCACTAGCTTGATTCGTTCACTTACGTTACCCGCATCATCGTGAGCCGTATAAACGACCTCGTACAACCCGCTATTAGAAAAATCTACAGCCGAGGTATCTGCCACGATGCGTTCTGTATCCGCACTATCACTATATGCTTCCTTACTGAAGTCATAATCGGTCTCTCCTATATGAACTATCAGCGGTTTATCGCTTGAGAATACAATATTCGGTGCCTGCTTATCGATGTGATCAACCTTAGCAAATACGACCGTTTCATTCCCGACTTCATCTTTAATAGAGAAGAAGGCAGTATGATTGTTCTCGAACGTATACGTGTAACTTTCGCCGATTTCGACCTTAGTAACGGTGTCTTTCACGACATAGAAAACTTCGTCGGACGTAAGGGTTGCCGTAACATTTTGACTTGTTTTGGATTTAGTAGAATAAGCAACTTCTATAACAGGCGGCTTCTTATCGATATTAAGAACGACGGCCTCAACCTCGACCTGGTTACCAGCTAAGTCGCTCACTATAAACGTATACGTCCCATTTTCAGTGAAAAGCCTGTTCGGACTGTTGTAATTATTCACTACTAGAATCTCCTCATTGCTTGAGACACTAGCAACAACGTTCTGATTCGTAGGTGTTGTTACCGAATAGGTGACCTCAACCTCTGGCGGCGAGACATCAATGCCTGTGAGTGTGATCGTCCTAGACGTCTCATTCCCCGCTGCATCCCTTGCCGTAAATGAGTAAGTCCCGTTCGCCTTGGCCACAAAAGCACGTGCGCCCGCATCATACTCCAGCGAAGCATCGTAATCGGTAAATTCAACCTTTTCTTCAGCAGCGAAAGCGATTCTAATCGACTGACTTAATACGGAAATGTCCTCACCCTCTTGAAGCACCACTCTGCCCCCCGCTGTATTTAATCCGAGCGTATATTCCAGTGTTGGAGCTGCCATATCAACATTACCTACATAATAAGAAAGTTCCTTACTATTTCCGTACACATCCGTAACGTTAAAGTGGTACCTGCCCGCTTCGGTGACTAGAAATTGATGTGAGGTTCCATCGATAGGCGTTAATCCTTCTTGGCTAACCACAGCGCCAAGCTGTGCTGGCGGCTCAATACTTAAGGTCACCGGCTGGTTCGTGATTTGCTTCGTGGAAGGAACAACCGTAAAGTCCACTCCAACTTTATTCATCCAGCTCACTGCTGCCTTAATCGTAGCTGTATTCCCTGCCTTATCGTAAACTTCAAATGTAAATTCGCCATTCTCGGTAAAGGTGTATTGCAAACTTTTAAAGTTATTACTCGCAAATAATTCTTCTTCGTCACTAAATACAGTGGCAACCACATCCTGATTCGTATAAGTGTCTACACTGTAACTAATTTGGAGATTGATGTCTCTATCAATATTATCAATCATCACACTATAATCACTTTGGTTGCCTAAACTGTCCTTAAGCGTAAATACGTATTCGCCATTGTCCGTGAAAGTATACACACCATCAACAGGGGCCA
>CAYUSG010000056.1:0-4595 GCA_964447355.1 uncultured Paenibacillaceae bacterium | reverse complement strand
CTTACCAGCGTAACATGTCCGCTCATGGCATCACTGTAGCGGATGGTAACCTTCACATCCTCTTTAGTAGGCCCTGGATTCATTAGCGTATATTCAAATTTAGGCGGCTCTCTATCAATATTGGTAATCAGTAACGAAGAATGTTCTGAAGCTTGTGTATCGATATCGATCACATTGACCACAAAGTTACCATTTTGATCGACCTCATAGATCGCCTCATAGATGACATCTTCGCCAGCAACTTCTTTCGTTTTCGTTTCGATTGGAATGATCTCAGCATTCTCGAACGAAGCCGCGCCAATCTTAGCATTTGGCAAAGCCGCCACAGAAACGGTTAACGTGATAGGGCCCTTTGTCGTTCCCGAGTCAGAAGGTGTAATACTAGCTGAAGGGAGACTTCGGTCGATATTATCAACCATGGCTAACATCTCACCTTTGTTGCCTGCCTCGTCTACGAACTCAAATCTAAACTCTCCGTTTTCTGTAAAGGTATACGTGCTGCTCCCATTATTGTTTGTGACCATTGCTTGTTCATCAAACGTAATCGAAGCTACTACATTACTTGCCGTTCTTGTTGTAGTCGAATACGAAATTTGCGCAACGGGAGGCAGATTATCTACATTATAGATCCCGCTTTTCTGAATATTCGTATTACCTAATTCATCTGTTGCTTTGACTTCAACATATACAGGACCGTCAAAGTTCAGCGTAATGCTATCTCCGCTTTCGAAGCTAGTAAACGACTGTATTTCATTATCCCATTCATCGAGAATTCTGTAAGCTTGTGATACAGCCTGGCCGTCTTTGACTGCTTCTACCCGAATGACTTTTTCTTTAGTGTAACTAAGGTCTTGATTCGGGGTGAAGGTTATGACAGGTTTCTCCTTATCAATGTTGTTCACCGTTGCCGTGACGCTTCTCGAGTTGCCTGCCTCATCCACGATAAGAAAATCATAAGATCCATTGGTCTCAAACGTATGATGCGTGTTGGACACCTGAATATTGACAGGTGAACTATAGTTATCACTTAAATTTGTAAGCGAAGCTACGACCGATTCTTTCGTCGGCCCAGTAGTGCTGTACGTAATATCAGCGCTTGGAGGCGTTTTGTCGATCACCACGGTATCCGTTATAGCATCAGAAACATTCCCTATTTCATCTTTTAACATTAAATAAAGTGTCTTCAGACCCTCACTAGAGTCTTGAAAGGTGTAAGTTATATCCGCAACAAAGTCTTCATAATCGGTATACGTTACGCCATCTTCCGATAGTTTGAACTGCAGATTATTGGTGGAGCCGTTGGCATAAACCTCTGCCGTAACCGTAGCAGTGTTCGTTATTTGTTCTAATATATTAATCGTTCCAGCGGCAGGCTCATTATCCATAACAAATGGAGGCGAGATATGATAAGCTTCGTTCCCTTCGCTATCCGATGCTCTCACATGAAGATAAAATGCTCCATTATCATCTTGCTTGGACACCGTCCCGCCCGCTGTACCCAGCAGGGACCAATCCTCTCCTTCATCATCGATCACATTGTTATCCCTGAACGTGTAATAGATACTTCCTACAGCATTCAACTCATCCTGTACACTAATATCAATAGAAATGGTGTTCACTGTAGCATTGAAATCATCAGAGTTAGTCACAATGCTCGGTGCATCATGGTCAAATGTAAATCGATAAGTCTGCTCCGTCGTGTTAAGTTCACTGTCCGTATTTCCCGTATTATCTGCCGCAACGACCCTTAACAGGCTTTCTCCGCTGACTTGACCGTTATTGTAGCTAAACGCTGCCGTACTATCATTCACTTGTACCCATTCGCTAATATCAGAACCGCTTTCCCACCTGTATTTAATATACTTAATTGAACCATCTACCTGATCGCCATTGGGGTCCGCTGCATGGATAACAATATCATAGCTTGATTTGAAGCTTTCGGTTTCTGCGGGACTAAGCGTCATCTCTGGTGCTGACTTGTCTATGTATACCAAATTAGAGGTTGCATTGACGGTATTCCCTGCCACATCCTCCGCTGTCAGGGTCATATAATAGTTACCGTCTTGAGCCTGCTCATATGTCACCGTTCGATCGTTAGCACTCGTACCTGAGAACCCTGTCAACGTATTGCTGTAGACCTGAGAGCCATTTTCGTCATACCAGACGTATTGAACGCTATCTGATAGGCCGCTCTGTGCATCCGTTAAGCTTATGTTAATATTCCCCTTGGATTTCGGCGATTCAGCATCAGGATAAGCGAAATTAAGGGTAGGCGCTATCGTGTCGAGCTTCAGTTCATCAGTTTCAAAAAACTGAGTATTTCCTGCGACATCACTAACCTTAATATATACTTTTGTAGGCGAGCTTCTTTCAATAATAAGCTCCTGCCCTAACTCCTCTTCGCTGTCATAACTCCCGCTGCTTAAACCATACTGATAAGTGTTATCTGTATTGATTCCAGATAGAGCGTCTGTTGCCGTCACCTTAATCGTATGAGACTGTCTATATTCGCTTGGAGTTGTCACATACTCAACGTTAATCGTCGGCTTCGTATTATCAATGATGATGTCGTTTGGTGAAATAATGTCACCACTTGGAAAAATAAATCCTTCAGCATCGTGTTCACTAATCACTATAGCCCCTGTCAGGCCGGTCACTTCAAGCGGCTTTATATCTTCAGATGCACTAGATCCCACATTGTATCTAAACGTATGTGTACTCGCATACGCAGAGGACTTCGTTCTCGTTGCAACTGCTCCGTTATTAAGGGTGAGTTTAGCATCGCCTAGTATTTTTACATTTCTATCAAAATGTACGGTGAAATCAACGTAGTCACTGCTTTTAATAGCAACGTTACTTTTATCAGCTGTAATATCCGTAATCTCGGACTTGGTCCCGTCAAATGTAAATGTATCAGCGGGTTGATTATCAGCTAGAAGCAATCTGCCGTCAGTATCCAATCGAGTGGTTAAAGAGGCTTGGTTAAATCCATTATTCGCTATATCCTTAACAAACTCTTCACCATTAAACACATCCGCAACATTTAATTTAATTGGGCTGGCCTTCTTCCCTTCCGGCACGGTAAACTGAAAAACTAGCACATCCGTACCCGAACCCTTCCAATACGTTGCATGGTGCAGGGACCCGTCTTCTGCCACTATAGGAAGCATGACATTCGCTTCTTGCCCCGGTGTTACACGTACAATCTCATTGAATTGAACACCGATTAGTATTTCTTGGCCTGCACTGTAATTACCGCCGCTAAAGATTAGACTGCGTACAGAAGGGCCATCGGTATCGTAAGGATAACCGTAAAATGAATAGTCGTTTAACTGACCGTAATCAGACCACGCGGCTTCTTCCACATACAATACCATTCGCAGGTTATCCGTTGCAGTAACCGTTTTCGGCCCTAATTCCATACTCATAGAGCCATTCTCCCCGCCCATATCGGCATTCTTGGAGTATGTATGACCGCCATTATTCTCATTCGCCTCGAAATGTACCGTGACATTGGCATCCTCCGTATAAATTTCTGAATAGGAGAACACCCTGAAATCCTCGCCGATTTTGCTCCAATACAGTCCTTCATATGTAGCGCTGTTCAACCAGTTAACACCTGTCTTGTTAGGGACTATATAGGCTTCAATATCTGTATCATCTATGAAGTGGTCACTTGTATCCTCGTAAAATGTCCGTGTCTCTGTTGATAAGGTATGTAGATCTTCTTGATGCTCTATGACCTGCAAATCCTTATTCCTATCAATCATGACATTCCCCGATGCCGCGTACAGTTGTACCGTATAGAATCTAGCGCTTTCTTCATAAGATTCACTGGCGTAATGAGGTATCGTCACTTCCTTGAAGCTCTCTCCAACATTAAAAGTCACTGTACCTTCTACAAAATCAACAAATTTGCTATCAGATACCGTCGTACTTAAGTTATGCGCTGAACCCAGTTGTGTCCTGTAGGAAACAGTTGTCGTTTCTGTCGCAGGACTATCAAGTCTAATCGTAACGATGGCATCATCATCCTCACCACCTCCTGCTGTATAGCCCTCAATAAACGCCACTGGAATATCCGTAGATGCGTATGCCGCAGGTGTTATACCTAACGTGCCTATTAGTAAAACCAAAGCTAGTAAAATACTTGTACATCTCATCTTTCCTATATCCCCCTTTGAGATCAGCTTGTTGCCTTGAAAGATAAAAAAAGCACTCAATGCACTGCATCAAGTGTCGCTGGAATAATGCCCTCACGGCCGGCACGCATCCTCAACCTTTTAACGTTTTACATCAGAGGAGTTCGGGGCCTTGTGTCTCTTCGAAATTGACACGGCTCTCTCTACGCCAGTGATGAAAACGGTTTCACATTCTGATTTTCCTATACACTCCCCTGGGTCAATACCACATTGTTTATGTTCCTTATTCCAATTCGCCTACGTTTGTGAAGACTAGGAACATTGTACCACAGGATCAAGACCTTAGTCATCAAAATAAATAACATAAATCGACAAAAAAGTGAGATTCCTCATCCATCTTAAGAAAAACCTAGCGGAAAAATCACCGCTAGGTCCTTTTTAGGTGGAAACAGT
>CAYUSG010000055.1:2829-21299 GCA_964447355.1 uncultured Paenibacillaceae bacterium | reverse complement strand
TCATTTGCAGTCGACGAAGCCGAGTATCTCCCGGGGGAGGGGAGGATGCGGGTGGGGTATACAGGAGCTTGGGCTCCTTGGGTAGATGAACGTATCATACGCGGAATTGCCGAATGGACCGATAGTCATGTTATTGTAATAGGTGCTGAATTTAGGCGTAAATTCGACCTGCAGCACCCACGCGTTCATTATTTGGGACATAAACCGCATGACACGTTGACAGCTTATTTAAGCCATCTCGATGTGCTCACGATTCCTTTTAAGCTCAACCCGGTTTCGTTAGCGACGAATCCGATTAAGCTGTATGAATATTTAGCCACTGGTAAACCTGTTGTGTCTACCATGCTTCCGGAGTGTAAGCCCTATGCTCCGTGGGTGGATCTTGCTGACGATCTCCAGTCATTCATTCGCAGGGTCAAGCTTCGTTTGCAGCATCCAGGAGATCCAGCACCTAGGCAAGCGTGTGCCCTAAACAATACTTGGCACCATCGAGCAGTTGAGGCCCATCGTCTAATAGCTGCAATAGAGTCATAGACTCTGTTCGATTTCGCTTTTTAAATGATTTAAGTGGGTTAAGCTGAGCTGTTCGGTCATTTGTATTAACGGTTTAGCGGCATTAATTTGCTGTTTGCCTTGAGCAAGTAGTTGCTCCGCCTTTTGAATCCAATTCTCCAGCGGAAGCTCATAATTGACGTAATAATCCTCTAAGCCATACAATTCCAGCAAACTTCTCACCTTGCTCATCTTGCTAAAGCAAAGCACAGGCACTTGGTTGCGGATCGCAACTAAACTCGGATGCATTTTAAATGAGATTAAGTAATCGACATTTTGCAAATAGGCATAGATCATATCGATGTCATACTCAATGCCCGGAAGTTTGATGTCTGCTTGAGGCTGTACCTTTAAGACGGCCTCCTTCAGACGCTTGCACACTGTAGTATCCTCATAAGGGTTGTTGGACTGATTCACCACAGGTATGACCAGAATACTGTAATTTTGGGACAGATGCGACAGCAGTCCTACGGTTTTGTCAAACGGAAACGAGCTGTAGGCAAAGGGGCAGACACCGATGACTGGTTTTTGGGCCGGTATGGCGATTGGATACTGGGGCTGTTGGTAAGCAAAAGCTACATCAGGAACGGTGTTTACCCTTGAATTAAATTGATATCGTGTAGCGATATCGGTCGAATGCTTATCACGGAGCCATAGCCCTCTCATCGAACCGAGCCGCTGTTGGTTCTTCTTAATTTCTTCTGCCGGCCAAGTATGTTCGGGATAATAATTGACGATACCTACCCCGTATACCCAAGTCGGTAGATGGCTTAAAAAGTTGGGGAAATAGTACGGATCAAAGCGATAGGGCTGAATGAGATCTCCGCCGCCGATGATAACAGCATCAATTCGTTGTGCATCAATAAATGCCCCTCTAGGAAACACCTGATGCTCTGCAAACACCTGTCTAAACGTTTTTAGAAACAATTCATCTCCAAAGTTCCCCATGCCGTAATATCCGCTAATACATAGGTTCATGGTTTATTCACTCCTTACTGTAACGATTCTGGGTTTGGTAATCTTTAACACTTCAGCATGGTCAGAGCTCAGCTTTAGTGTTAGATGCTGAACTTGCTGTGCATGTGCAGATATATCGAGGGAATGGACGCCGGTGATTGCCGCTTGCGAATGTATTCGTCCAACGGGTAAGGTGTGAGGTGCTGATGCGTAAGTGATTGCGTTTCTATCGACGGGCTGATCAGCAATGGAAACGGTGAAGCTTATATCGTCGCTGGGTTCTATAGCGTTTAGTGTTTCAAATTCAAAATACAATCGGCTTGACGGTGGCATCTGCTTAGGGTCCTTTAACTGAAAAAAACAGCTATACTCTGCATTACCCATCTGACCGACCATCGGGGGATCGTGAATTAAATGGCGAGAAGGGTAATAAGAATTGACTGTAATGTGATTCAGCGGCAAGCTCTCTGTTTGCGCAGTTAACATTGAATCTAACAGCTCCGCTGCATGTGAAGGAGCAGTGAGCTCGCCGAAATGCGTTGCAGTAATTGTCTTAATACGGTCAAATCGCTTCTGCCAGCTGAACTGCTTGGCAAATGCAGAACGCTGTACAGTCGTAGAGCTGGGTTCATGCAAGGCTGCCTTAAGCTGTTCAATGAATAGCTTAGGATGTTTCCCAATTCTTACATAAGGTTTAAGCTGAGCAAGTTCAGGCAGATCCGTGGAGACCACTGGCTTGCCTGCTGCTAAATATTCATATACTTTGATCGGGTTGGTACTGTAGGTGATTCGATTCTGCCTGAAGGGGATGATGCACACATCGAAGTAAGTGAGCAGATCAGGCAGATTATTGTAATCTTGGTAGCCTAGGAGATGTACGTTGTCGCCCAGGCTTCCTGTATCCGGCCGTAGCTGCGGTCCGGCGATCAATACCTGTCCATCGGGAAAGGCCTGCCCTACCTCGCGGATTAGCACTTCGTCAACCCAAGGCGCCCATGCCCCGATATACCCTATTCTTGGTCCATTGCATGCAGGTAGTTCCGGCCATTGGCTGGTGCGGCGATTCAAGGCTGTTGAGAAGTGTTCCCAGTCACAACCATTAGGGATGAGATAATTGGGTTTGTCAGGCAGCATTCTCCGCATTTTTGAGCTTAGGCTTCCTGCAGTGGATACGATGACGTCGGCCTGCTGGGCGAATTGCTGCTCGAACCGCTCCCAATCTGGAAAATCATCAACACAATCATAGATCACATGATCGGCATCAAATAGTTGCTTCGCCGCCGGGATTTGCTTGCTCCAAGACGTCCAGTACAGGGTGTGATCGATCGATTTCAGTTTAGGATACAGCTGGTTCATGAACGACCCAGCATGGTGAATGACGTATAGATTTGGCTCAATTTTTTCAATTGAAGGCCCTTGGGTGTAGTATTTATTGAAGTAAAGCACAACGCTGCCTGCTCTTGCGAAATGCTGCATCAGATGCTGGGGTCGCTGCTTCATATAGGACCAATCAATAGTCGGGGGATAAATTACAATACTCAAGTTTGGGTCCCTCCTTAGACATGTTCAGTCTCTTTATTCTAGTTGTCAAATCACTTGCCTGTGATAGTTAAAACGCCAAAATATTTATAAATGGACAGCAATCTAACTGTGAATCCTAGTGTAAAAACGCCCTTGCATTTGTATTGCGATTGCATACACTGGAATGATGTACAACATGTTGGACAAGGAGGGTGATGAAATGAAACTAGCGGAGCTTCATAAGTCTTATGATTTAGCCTTCAGTCTAGGGAGTAATTGTGAACCAACCTACCAGCTGAGAAGACATCATTTAAGAAGGTGTGCTGGACCGCTGGACTGGTTTGTGGCTGGTCCGGTCAAGCATTTATGTGAACAGTTAGATCAGCGATTTGCTGCATTTATGCAATTAGAACATCTGGAGATGATTAGACCGCTAAGGACAAAATATGCGGTAGTTGACCGCTTGAACAAGTATGTTTCATATCATGACTTTTCACTTTATCCAGACGGTCAATGGCAGCGGGGATACCCCGAATTTCGAGCCAAACTTGATAGAAGGGTGGAGCGGTTCTATGCAGCGTTGGAGCATGGGGAGCGGTTATTGTTCCTCAGGACACACATCAGCAGAGAAGATGCGCTTCAACTGCAGACTGCGCTAAGCAAACATGTGAAAGGGCAATTTGAGCTGTTAGTGGTCAACCCAGCAGAAGAAACTTCGTATGAGGATCAGTGGCAACTTGATGGCATTTGCTCCATTCTAATGAGAAAAGGGAAGACATGGTCAGGCTGTGATGAAGCATGGGAGCGCGTATTTCAGCACATAACGGTCAATCCCGAAGCTTTAGAGAGAAAAGGATTGTGGCGTTAGGGAATGCTATCTGCACTGTTTAGCGATCATGGCAAAAAATGTTTACAAACCCATCATGCTTCTCTATACTTTACGAGTAACCACTGTAAACCTGATGCATGTGCAAAGGTTTCTTTCCACATGCATCAGGCCTTTTTAGCATATGTAAGCATGAAGATATAAGTCATAGAGGAGGCGTTATGATGCGGATTTATACAAGAACGGGAGATAAGGGTGAAACGAGTATTATAGGGGGAAGAGTGTCCAAAGCGAGCCAGAAGGTGGATGCTTATGGGACAGTGGATGAATTGAATAGCGTGATTGGTATGGCAATCACGTTTATTCCAGATGCCGAACAAGAAGTAAGGGCCGAGCTTGAGAACATCCAGCAGATATTATTCGACTGCGGCAGTGACCTTGCCAAGAAAGAGGGAATGGAAGCAACGCGGCCTTGGAAGGTTACCGGGGAGGAAATCCCTGGGCTCGAACAGCGTATTGATGCTTACATCGATGAAGCACCCTCGGTTGAGAGGTTTATCCTCCCCGGAGGATCGCAAGCATCGGCGTTTCTGCACATGGCTCGTACCGTTACCCGCCGTGCAGAGCGAAGTGTGGTGGCATTAAGCAAGCAGGAAAAGATCAATCTGCATGTGCTAACGTATTTGAATCGTTTATCGGATTATCTGTTTGCTCTAGCCAGAGTAATGAATCATCGTTTAGGTCATAAAGATGTTGAATATGTAAGGGGAGGCAAAGTGTTTAGGGATTTGAAGCGGAAGGACTAGCGAACGAGTGTTTCGTCCTCAATGAATGAATGGATCGCTTCATAAGATGTGTGATGGGGGCTATCCAGGAAGTCAGTTTTTTGACTTTTTGGATGCCCCTGTTTATTTCTTGTTGAGGACAGCGTTGATATTACTGTAACCACTCACTATAGAAACGTTCGTAGCCTTTCTTCATCACCCGAGTGGTGAAATGCTCAAAGGCGAATGCCCGATTATCCTCGGAGACGGTAAGTGGATGGGCCAGTGCCATGTTCACCAGCTCGAACCAGTTGTGCTCATTACCGGCAAAAGCATGTTGCGAACCAATGTG
This sequence comes from uncultured Paenibacillaceae bacterium, assembly GCA_964447355.1. Lineage (GTDB taxonomy): Bacteria > Bacillota > Bacilli > Paenibacillales > CAYUSG01 > CAYUSG01. The sequence continues at coordinate 16,327 of CAYUSG010000055.1, read as the reverse complement.
GCGATAGCAAGCATGTTCAGGCTTTACCACCATTTTGCCCATCGCAAGGGCCTCCGTTAAAGGCATGGCGAAGGTATCGAATACGGAGGAGCTCCAATATACCTTGGCACTATTCATCAACTCGAAAATTTCAGATCTTGAGAGTGCAAACATAAGTTTTACATTTGAAGGAATGTCATATTTCTGCATACTTTCCTTGTATCGCAGGCCGCCGAATACCATGATGACTTCGGCATGGGGATTCTGCCTTGCATATTCCAGCGGCATCTCAGGTCTGCGGTTCGGTTCATCACGGCCGATCCACAATACACGGTTCGCTACGACCTGATCAGGCTGATAAAATTGTTGAGCCATCTGTTCTTCGAATCCGATCGGAATGACAGACACGTCACGAACACCCAGCTTGTTCATGCTTTCTTTAATGAACGGCGTCTGGACAATGGCTTTATCCACCATTTGATAGAAGGGAATCATCATATCATAGCCTGTTAGCGCAGGGTCCGGAAAACTGTGCGGAAAGATGACGCTTTTAGGCAGGAACATCTTCAGGAATGTGAAGCCTGAGACGGTATAAATAACGTGTTCTATGCGCTCAGAAGCGAGCTTATCAAGCACGATATCGTAATTAACCAAATCACCTTTCTCGTATTCAAAGCCGGGGGCTTGATCATAGCCGCTGACATTGCGTTCAGGCTGGACGAATACAATCTCTACCCCAAGCTCTCGACTTAAGCTTTGCAATCGGTCTGCGAATATTTTCGGACCTTGCGCTTCTTGAAATTGTATTTTACGCATCACTAAACCGACCTTGGTCACTTTTAGTTCATCCTTTCTTTATCGATCACTTGCTTGATGTCATGCCATATCATGTCGGCTTGCAGGATCAAGCCTGCCTTGTCCCGATATCCACTGGCAAGATCCTCAGACACATGCTTCAATTCTACTAAACGGTGGAGCAGATGGAAAGTTGTGAAGCCTTGCATCGTTATCGGCAGCGTGGATTGTTGAACGAAGTGCTCTATTAGACGTTTCCGCGTTTGGGGTAACAGACACGCTTTCTGGTCCAAGTATCCCAAGAAGAGCAGGCTGTATACATCAAGATAGATCGAATGAAATCCCGCCCGCTCCCAATCAATAGGAACAATACTTTCACCTCTGAGCATGAGGTTCAGTGGGTGATAATCCCCGTGTGAGAAGCATAACGGCTCATTAAACGACCCTTGCGCTGTAATCCAACTGAAGGCATCTTGAATGACTTTAAGCTGACTGTACTCCCAAGGGAACAAGGATGCCAAACACTTGTATTCCCAAGACGTCAGCCGGCTGTATAGCTGCTGGGTCGTAATGGCTGCGGGAAAGGAATGGGCAGGTTGTACAGCTTCGAACTTAGGGTGATTCGGGAGCATTCGAATCTGTGCAAGTAATTCAATGGCTTGGTCGAAGTATCCTGGATTTGTTTCAAGATGTTCATGTCCTAAGTCCTCTATGAAGATAAAGCTTCCCTCTTCCGTCTGTTCACGAGCTATAAGCTTAGGGCAAGGAACTCCTAACTCGTAAAGGATAGGAAGGATGATTGCTTCATGATCATCACGCGTTTGCTTGCGTATACATGACGTTCCTCGGTATAAGGTTCTTGTTACTTCAATTTTCTTATGCATAGGTTGACCTCGTTTAAGAAGAAATAAGATAAGAAGCACACTGAACATCCAGCATGTCAGTGTGCTTCTTATCTTAGGTGGCAGCTAAGCCTGGTGCTACAGACTTCCCTGCGCCTGTATGCCTAACTGCTTCAACAAGCGAATAGCAGTTTCTTTCTCATCCTCATTTAATCCTGATACTGCATGTTCGATAGCTTTAATATGCTCTGGGAAGATAGATTCAATTAATTGGCTTCCCTTATCTAATAAAGAAGCGTGAGTTACCCGACGATCCTTGTCATACGGCCGTCTAACGATATATCCTTTCTTACAAAGCTGGTCAATGACATATGTTATACTTCCGCTGGTGAGCAGCACACGCCCTCCAATTTGCTGGAGTGGCATCGGCCCCTTGTGATACAGCAGTTCCAAGATGGCAAATTCCGTTGGATTCAGACCATGTCGCTGAATATCTCTTTGAGCATGCTCGGAAACACTGCGGTAGGCACGGCTCAACACGATGAAAAGCTTTAAAGACAAATTGTCCAAGGATGGTGAAGTCATCATAATCACCTCTCTATTCAGCATAAAGCATCAGGTTGTGATTCGTCTAGACCTTGAAGCGATTGACAATGGTTTGCAATTCCATCATGTCTTGATATAACTGATTGGACTTCTCTTGAACGCTTTGGAATACCTCAGCCTGAGTTTCGACGCTGGCCAGCACTTCTTGGGAACTTGCAGCTGTTTCTTCTGTGCTGGCTGAGACCGCTTCAATGAAGCTGACCAATTGTTCTTTGCGCTCGCCTACGAATTGAATTGAATCTGTAATTTGAACGATCAACTCGTTCATGTGCACTAGTGTATCCTTGATATCGCTGAACGCATTCGAAGTAAGTTCTACAGTTTTCTCTTGTTCATGGACATAATCGATACTTTGATTCATAGCGTCCGAAGTGTGCTGTGCGGATTGCTGAACGTTCAGGATGAGCTGTTGAATGTAGTCTGATGCCTCGTTTGCTTGTTCAGACAGCTTGCGAACTTCATTCGCTACGACCGCGAACCCTCTGCCATGTTCGCCTGCTCTGGCTGCTTCGATCGACGCGTTCAGAGCGAGCAAGTTCGTCTGCTGGGAGATGGCTCGAATGCTGCTGGTCATTTCGCCAATATTCGCGATGTCTGCGATCAGCTTGTGAACATTGGTTCCAGCGTTTCTAGCAAGTTCTACATTGGAATGCATCGATTCGGTTAAAGCCTCAATGGCTAATGAACCAGCTTCTTGCTTTTCTTTAATGAGTAAGTTGTATTCGTATAACGCTTGAGTACTCTGCTTAGATGTATCAACAAGCGATGAAAGCTCATGTACGCCAGCCATTCCATCTTCAACAGCTTCGGCTTGTTTGGTAGAAGCCGTTGCCATTTCCTGCATCGTCAGATGAATTTCGCTCGATATCTGAGTGGTCTGATCAGATAAACTCTTAATGCTATGGGTGCTGGTATGGCTTTTTTCGGTTGTAGCTTTCACTTCCGCTACAATGTGTTGAATCTTCTCTATAAATGCATTTGTGGCCTTTGACAGACTGCCGATTTCGTCATTGGAGACCGCCTGAAGCCTTTGAGTTAGATCCCCTTCGCCTTGTGACATTTGCTTCATAGCCCGTTCTAGTTGCTGCAGCGGCATCAATTGGCGGTTGACCAGATAGAACACCAAGACAGCGCTAACAATCATAATGAAAACAATACTGAAACCCATAATAGAACTGATGTTTGTTAAGAGCTTATTAGATAAAGCCACGACCAATCCCTGTCCATTAGACAAGCCAACAGTATAATAGGTAGCATTAGTGCCGTTATGATTAGAAGCATGGCTGAGCGTGGTTTGCTCCGTTATACTTTGTTGTGCTTGCTGGATAATATCCTCTGGCAAGCTGATTTCTGTATCAGTACTATATAGTGGTGTACCTTCTGCAGATACAATACTAGCAAACAGGACATCTTCGCCAAGTTGGCCATTCAACTGACTTAATAACGGTGCTGCCCCAATTTGTTCTTCTAACTGAGTAAGGCGTGAACCTTCCCGGCCGACTTGAACAATGGAAGTGCTGGACCAACCGGGTACTCCGACGTATTTGTAGACTTTTGGGTCAATCGTCCTTTTCTGGGCAGGCTGGGTAACGACTTCCTGATTCCCGTTTAATAGATCCAAGAACTCGTAAGCTTGTTCCTTCGGATCTGCCCCAAAGTTGAAATCGATGTCTTCTCCCGCATTGGTCAGCGTAACCTGCCCAGTTTCATCTGTAATCCAGAATTCATCAATGTCGGCTTTTTGGGCAATTTCCGTTAGCTCAGCAAAGGTTAGTCCTTGCTCGACCATGTAGGAAGCCATCACAGCTTGTCCAATCATTTCACGTTCCATAACTTCTTCTGCTGTTTTCCGCGCAATCAAAGCATTTTCTACACCTAGTCGAATAGTCTCTGTTGTGGTATAGCCTTTCTGAAGTATACTATTTGAAGTGTAATAGTAAATCATGGTGTTCATTCCTGCAGTGATCAGTAAAATGAGCGTTAGGATGGGTATGATGATTTTGGACTTCATGGACATCCTCGAGAGTTTCAATGCATACATCGAACGGCTGGGTTGATCATTTGTTTTCACTTTGTCATGCCCCTTTTCTTGTAATTTCATTCATCTTATGTGAAGAAACAAACTGTCGAATTGTACTGGAATGAAAAGGATTATAGCACAAAAGAAAACAGCAGAAAAGATGGTGAAATTGTGTTTTATGACATTGACGGCAATGGTTTCCTGTTGTAAGATCATATAAAACTAATAATTCCTAGCGTTTTACTATGAATTAAAAGGAGTATGAACCTTGACTTGGACAATTATTGCCATCACAATAGCTTTGTTTTTTGCGGCGAATATTGGTGCCAGCGGAGCGGCTGCTACAATGGGACCGGCCTATGGTACGGGCGCATTGAAGAAGCAGACGGCTTTGCTGTTGGTTGCGGTTGCTGCTCTCATCGGAGGTCTGATTGGCAGCGGAGCAGTTGTGGAAACGGTAGGCGAGGGCATTATTCCGGCGGATATTCTAACGGTACAAATTGTTGTGATCATTCTGGCTTCAGCTACGTTAACATTGTTTATCGCCAATTTGATGGGCATTCCTTTATCAACGAGTGAAGTGACGGTAGGTGCCATTGTAGGTGTAGGGATTGCTTTTCAATCGTTGTATACTGCGAATATTTTGCGGATTGTCGCTTTTTGGATATTAGTGCCTGTCGTTGCCTTTTTTATTGCGTTTGTGGGCTGTAAGCTCATTCTTTGGTTGGAACACAAATACCCATGGATAAAAAATGGGGGCAAGTATAAGAAGGGGTTTCAAATCGCTGTTATCTTAGCCGGTATTCTTGAGGCTTTCTCTGCAGGGATGAATAATGTGGCGAACGCTATAGGTCCCTTAGTTGGAGCCCATCTTTTGTCAGAGAATATTGGGATATTGGCGGGTTCCTTATGTTTAGCGATTGGGGCCGTAGCATTAGGGGGCAGGGTTCTAGAAACCAATGGAAAGAAAATTACGCGTCTTAGCCTGCTTCAAGGCGGCATGGTGTCGGGTACAGGGGGAACGCTGGTCATTATAGCTTCCATTCTGGGGATTCCAGTCCCATTAACACAAGTAACCACTACAGCGATACTTGGCGTAGGTATTGCCGAAAATGGATACAGAATGTGGCAGAAGGGTATTATTGTCAAAATCATAAAGGTATGGATTCTATCTCCTATACTGTCCTTAATCGTTTCATATAGTTTAATCCATTTACTAATCGAACCTGATATTTACAAAATGGTTGTTGTTGCGGGTGTGTTGATCGCTACGGTCTTTTCCATGAGTCTCTATCAAATGGTACGTAAAGAAAGTGCAGTAACCCATGATGAGGGCGGCGGAATTTAATACGCGGCTTAAATGGGAATAAGGAAAGAACTTGGTTCATACAATGAGTACCATGCATGACTAACGGGTACGGCATGTAAATCACACCTCAATCTATTGATTTCCAGTTATTTGGTATGGCAATTACGGTTCCATGCGTTTAGAATAACGAACTAGGAAAGGGAGGGAATTATGCTGAGAGTGATATCCAAATTTACGATCATGCTTACGCTCTGTGCTGTATTAAGTACTGCCTTTGGAATGGTTTTGTTAGCTGCTGAGACATCGGAGATTCGAGTTTTCCTAAATGATCAAGAGGTCGAATCGCAAGACCCGATTATTTTTGAAGATGGCAGGTTATTCGTTCCGATTCGACTAGTCGTGGATAGTATGGGGGCTGAGCTTGTATGGGATGAAGCAAACAAGACAGTTGAATTGATCACCCCTCTTAATGATCGAATCACCTTTTCCGTTGATCAGCAGATAATGGAACTCAATGGCACCAGCTACGTGATGGATGTAAGTCCTTTTATACGTGATGGGCGTACGTATTTGCCGCTAAGGCATACGGCAGAGTTTATGCATACGAAAGTACTGTGGGATGAAAGCCAAATGGCGGCTTACTTCTACGAAACACCGCTGTATACGATAGCCTCAGGCGACACTGTGAGAACTATAAGTGCAGCTTACGATACAAGTGCGGAGCTGCTCATGGAACGCAATGGCATGGAGGATGGAAGCTTGTTTGCCGGGGATCAGTTAAAAGTTGTCATTCCTTCTATTATGGGTGAAAAGGTTGAGCATCCGGATGTGATGCTGCTGGCCAAAATCATCGAAGCCGAGGCGGGTTATGAATCATTCGAGGGTCAAGTTGCTGTGGGTAATGTCATTCTCAATCGTGTAGAGGATTCGAGATTTCCAGATTCCATTGAGGAAGTCGTATATCAGCCGGGACAGTTTACGCCAGCTATGAATGGTTCATTAGAGGATATAGAGCCAAGTGAGAGCTCTATAGAAGCTGCTCAGAAAGCATTGGAAGGCGAAAATGTTGCTGGGGATGCCCTGTATTTCATGAATCCTAATGTAAGTTCCAACAGTTTCTTTAACTCGTTAGAAACGGTAACAACTATCGGTAATCATAGATTTTCCAAGTAAGTAAGAGATCTAAAGGTCGTACAGGCCAACAAAAACATACGTTCACACATGCAATAAACAGGTGTATCTGACTTTGTGTCGGTACGCCTTTTTTGTGCTGTTTCGGGTCTGTGTAACTAAAAAATTTACATTTCAGCTCAAAAACTTGCATAGTTTTGCTGCTGAAGTAATATACTATACAAGTTTGTTGCTAGAATAACGCACAACTGCGCATAACAGAATGAATAGGTTTAACTCGCATCGCGGCCTGTTCAACAGCATAATTTATCCGAAAATCAATGCTAGTCTGAACATCTTGCATACTATGTCAAAAACTGCATGGGATATTGACTGGATTCGATGTTTTTCGACTGAACAATACACGGTTCGATGGAACTATTATTTTTCAAAAAAATAATAAAAATTCCATTGTAAACAATGTTATGCAACTTGATTATGTGGTAGATTAATAGTATTGTTGGATGTGATTTCCAGTATCGTGCTAAAGCACTAAAAAGTTGGACTAGACTAAATTTGGTAGGTGATAAGAACGTTGAAGCAGCAATGGATACCTAGTGATTATGACATCTATCTATTTCATCAAGGCAACTTAAACGAAAGCTATCGCAGTTTTGGCGCCCATATTATTGCACACGACGGCGTACAGGGGGTACGTTTTACAGTTTGGGCCCCGAATGCTCGCTCCGTATCCGTGGCAGGCAATTTTAACAACTGGGATGGACAACAGCATGTGATGGAGCGTCTTAATGACAATGGCGTGTGGTCTATCTTTATTCCGGGTCTTTGCGAGGGAGAAGTGTACAAATATGAAATTTGTACACCCGATGGGGATCGAATACTTAAAGCGGACCCTTATGCGTTTCGTTCCGAGGTAAGACCGCGGACCGCGTCAATTGTTCACAACCTGAATACATACCAATGGGGAGATCAAGACTGGATTGAAGCGCGGGCAGCAATGCATCAGGTGAAGCCGATTTACGAGCAGCCCTGCCTCATTTACGAGGTGCATATGGGATCATGGAAATTAAAACCCGATGGCAGCTTCTATACGTATCGAGAGCTCGCTCATGAGCTTGTGGACTACGTGAAAGAAATGGGGTACACCCATATTGAACTGCTGCCGCTGGCAGAATACCCTTATGACCGTTCTTGGGGGTATCAGGCTACGGGGTATTTTTCGGTGACGAGTCGTTATGGAACGCCTGAAGATTTCAAGTATTTTGTAGACCGCTGCCACCAGAATGGAATTGGCGTCATTATGGATTGGGTCCCGCATTTTACGAAGGATGCTCATGGATTGCGCAGATTTGACGGAACGCCGCTTTATGAATATCAGGATGAGCGCAAAGCGGAGAAGCCGGTATGGGGAACGCTGAGTTTTGATTTTGGCAGGCCTGAAGTGATTTCATTCCTGATATCTAACGCCTTGTTCTGGTTGAATGAATATCACATTGACGGTTTACGAGTCGATGCTGTGGCGAGTGTACTGTATTTGGATTTCGGCCGAAAGGAAGGCGAGTGGACACCCAATGTGCATGGCACTAGAGAGAATCTGGAAGCGGTGACCTTCCTGCAGAAAATGAATGAAGCCGTCTTTGCAAGTCATCCTTATGCGCTCATGAGTGCAGAAGAATCAACCGCATGGCCGCTTGTAACGGCACCAGCCTACACAGGGGGACTGGGCTTTAACTATAAATGGAACATGGGCTGGATGAATGACACCTTAGAGTATATGGAGATGGATTCAATCTACCGCAAGTATCACCATAACCTGCTTACCTTTTCAGTCACCTACATGTATTCGGAGAACTTTGTGCTTCCGTTGTCTCATGACGAAGTGGTGCATGGGAAGAAGTCGCTGCTCAACAAAATGCCGGGTGACTATTGGCAGAAGTTCGCCAACCTCAGAGTGCTGTTAGGTTACATGATTACACACCCTGGGAAAAAGCTGCTGTTCATGGGCGCTGAGTTCGGACAGTTCGATGAATGGAAAGATCTTGAACAGCTGGATTGGATGCTGCTGGATTATGAACTGCACGGCAAGACGCGGATGTATTCCAAAGCGTTGTTCCACCTGTACCGCGAGGAAAAAGCGTTATGGGAGTGTGACCATGAGGCAAGAGGTTACGAATGGATTGACCCACACGATCACTCACAGAGTGTGATTACATATATGCGCAGAGGGAAGAAGGAAGAAGACAGCTTAATTGTGCTTTGTAACTTTACTCCGACCGTACACCCCGATTATCGTATTGGCGTGCCTGAGGAGGGGGAATACATAGAATATTTTAATAGTGACTGCGAGGCATTCGGCGGCTCTGGACAAACCCAATCTAAACCGCTGAAGACAACTAAGGAGCAGTGGCACGGCAGACCATACAGGCTCTCCATCAATGTACCGCCGCTGGCTATGATTATTCTCAAACTTAAGAAATGAATAAAAGGGGGACTTCATCATGTTTAGAAAAGACTGTGTTGCGATGCTGCTTGCGGGGGGTGAGGGCAGGCGCTTGGGAGTGCTGACAGAGAAACTAGCAAAACCAGCCGTTCCATTCGGCGGGAAATATAGAATTATTGATTTTACACTAAGCAACTGCGCTAACTCTGGCATCGATACAGTTGGAGTGTTGACGCAATATCAGCCGCTTATCTTAAACTCGTACATAGGCATAGGAAGTCCTTGGGATTTGGACCGCAAGAATGGGGGAGTCACCGTATTGCCTCCTTACATGGAACAAAAAGGCGGGAAATGGTATAAAGGGACAGCGAATGCGATTTACCAGAACATCAGCTTTGTAGAACGTTATAACCCTAAGTATGTATTAGTCATTTCCGGGGATCACATTTATAAAATGGATTACGCAGCTATGATCGCTGAACACGAACGCAAAGGGGCAGAAGCCACAATTGCAGTCATTGAAGTACCTTGGGAAGAAACACATCGCTTCGGCATTATGAATGTGGATAGTGATGACCGTATTGTTGAATTTGAAGAGAAACCGAAGGAAGCGAAGAATAACCTGGCTTCTATGGGGGTTTATATATTTAATTGGGATTTGTTAAAAAGCTATTTGCTCTTGGATGAACAGAATCCGGAATCCTCCAACGATTTCGGTAAAGATATTATTCCATTCATGCTGCGTGAAGAACGTCGTTTATTTGCTTACCGTTTCGAAGGCTATTGGAAGGATGTCGGTACGATTGAGAGCCTTTGGGAAGGCAATATGGATTTGTTAGAGGACGAGCCGAAGCTGCGGCTTAACGATCATGATTGGAGAATTTATTCGGTTAATCCGAATCAACCGCCTCAATACATTGCCGAAAGTGCGAATGTGCAGCGATCTCTTATCAATGAAGGCTGTATGGTTTATGGCGATGTTAATCATTCAGTTCTGTTCTATGGCGTTCATGTAGGTAAGGATACTACAATTACAGATTCGATCATCATGCCGAATGTCAAGATTGGCGATAACGTCAAAATTCATAAAGCCATTATCGGAGAAGGCACAGTGATTGGTGATGGGTGCAGAATAGGTAATCGAGATGAAACGGGGGACATCTCAGTTATTGGTGAGCATCGTCTAATTGGGAACTATTCCATAATTGGCCAGTCATAATGAGCTCTCAATCGATAACGAATTCAAACTTTAGACAGAAAGGAAGTTGTCCCTGTGAAAAATGTAATTGGGGTTATTAATTTAGGGAAAGAGCAAAGCATGCTCCAAGAATTAACCGGATCAAGATCCATTGCATCTGTCCCTTTTGGCGGGCGCTACCGTTTAATAGATTTTGTACTGTCCAACATGGTGAATGCAGGCGCACAGAAGGTCGCAGTATTCACGTTGAATAAATCCAGATCCCTGTTGGATCATTTAGGTTCGGGCAAAGAATGGGATTTGGACCGTAAGCGCGGCGGACTGTTTATTCTTCCTCCAGCGATCAATTACCCTTCGGGGGAGTATAAAGGAGACCTGCAGAATTTCTACGGGCACCTGGATTATTTTCAACGCAGCAAAGAGAAGTATGTTATCATTGCCCGCAGTCATGTGATCTACAATATGGACTTTAATAAATTATTAGAAGCCCACGAAGAGTCCAAGGCGGACATCACACTGGTATACAAAGATGTTGATCAGAGCGAGGTGTGCCCTGAGGCGAATATTAAGCTTAAGCTGGGCCCGGATGCCAAAGTGACAGACGTTCATCAAGGTCTGTTAGAAACGGGAAGATGTAATCTGTTCATGGAGACGTTCATCATCGAACGTACACTGCTGATTGAAATGATCCTGGATTCTGTGGAGAAGAATCAATATGATCTACTTACGCAGGTAGTGATGAATAATCTGGATCGACTGGTCGTTAAAGGCTATCAGCACCAAGGTTATTTATCTATGATTCATAATGTGGCAAGCTATTACAGACACAGTATGAGTTTATTGAATCCTGAGGTTTGGCACAACCTGTTCTATGAACCGGGGTTGATATATACGAAGATTAAGGATGAGCCGCCTACAAGGTATTCGGAACAAGCGAACGTTAGGGGCTCGCTGATTGCCAACGGGTGCGAGATTGAAGGGACTGTAGAGAACAGTATTCTGTTCCGCGGGGTTAAAGTAGCTAAAGGAACGCATATTAAGAACAGCATTGTGATGCAAAAGTGTGAAATTGAAGAGGGTGTGGATCTGGATCACGTGATTATAGATAAAGAAGTAAAGGTAACCGAAGGTAAGGTGTTAGCTGGTGACCCAGCCAATCCTCTTGTGATTAATAAACGGAGCTGGATCTAAACAAGGACCGAGGAGAAAGGATGGAAATTGCAGTGAAGCTATTATTTATAGCCTCGGAAGGGGATCCTTTTGTCAAGACAGGAGGATTAGCAGATGTAATCGGAGCACTGCCGGCATCACTTCGCGAGGAGGGTGCGGATGTTCGAGTGATCCTGCCGAACTATGAGAGCATTCCGGAGCATTTTAAAAGCCAGATGGTAACGAAACAAGTAGTTTATGTACCTGTTGGCTGGAGGTATCAATATTGCGGTTTAAAAGCATTAGAATGGGAAGGTACTACATATTATTTTATTGATAACGAATACTATTTTAAGAGGGCGCATGCTTATGGGCATTATGATGATGCTGAACGTTTCGCTTTCTTCTCCCGAGCGGTGTTAGAGGTATTGCCGCATTTGGATTTTCAACCGGACATCCTTCATTGCCATGATTGGCAGACAGGGATGATTCCTGTGTTTCTAAAGGCTCATTACGCTCATCGTCTTGAATACCAAGAGTTGAAGACTGTATTTACGATTCATAATTTGAAGTATCAAGGGATCTTCCATCCAAGAACCATGCGTGAGCTGTTAGACTTGGACGAATCGTACCTTACAATGGACGGTGTCGAATATCATGGTAATGTCAACTTCATGAAGGGGGCCTTAAACTTCGCTGATAAAATTACGACCGTTAGCCAGACCTACGCAAACGAAATTCAAACCCCATATTATGGGGAGGGTCTCGACGGATTGTTAAGAGCACGCTCCGCTGATTTCACAGGTATTGTGAACGGGATTGATGACAAAGGCTACAATCCAAAGACTGATGAGCATTTGTTCGCACGTTATGCAGCGGATCCAGAATCAGCTTATGCAGGTAAAAGAGAGAATAAGATCAAGCTGCAGGAAATGCTTCATCTCGAAGTGAATGCGGATGTGCCGATGATCGGAATTATTACGCGTTTAGTTGAGCAGAAGGGGCTGGATCTCGTTCTGCATATTCTAGAAGAGCTGCTTCATGAGGATGTGCAGGTCGTACTGCTTGGAACAGGCGATTACCGCTATGAGGAAGGATTCAGATATATAGCGGGTAAATACCCTTCGAAGTGTAATGCCTATATCGGATTTAGTGAAGCTGTGGCACGCAAGGTGTATGCAGCCGCTGATATGTTCCTTATGCCGTCGCTATTCGAACCATGTGGTTTAAGTCAATTAATTGCCTTGCGTTACGGTTCCGTTCCTATCGTTAGGGAAACAGGCGGTCTAAAGGATACAGTGCAGTCCTATAATGAATATACAGGTGAAGGGAACGGATTCAGCTTTACGCATTACAATGCACATGACATGTTGTTTACGATAAAGCGTGCCCTTGAGTATTACAGCGATGAAGCGACTTGGAAGCATATTATGCATAACGGTTTCAAAAGAGATTACAGCTGGAAGCAATCGGCTGGACAATACTTACATCTCTACAAACAGCTTTAGTCGAAGCATCCTTGGTGATGCAAGGCAGATAATCTGGATACTGAACAATGGGATGGTTTTCATATAAAGAGATGAAAAAGTATAGGAGAGAATGCTATGTTTGGAAGCAAGCAGGAGTTTAAAGATAAGTTTATTGAGCGGCTGGAGCGTAATACAGGCCGTAAATTTTCAGATACAACAGTGGACCATCAATATCAAACTTTGGGCGGCATGATTCGTGAATTCGTCAGCCGAGACTGGATTGCAACGAACTCAGGTTATCGTGACCGAGGGGAGAAGCAAGTTTATTATTTCTCAATGGAGTTTCTGCTTGGGCGATTGATGGAATCCAATTTACTTAATATGGGTGTCCAATCGATGGTTGAAGACGGATTGAAGGAACTGGGCCTAAGTTTGGAGGACATTATGGAGGTGGAGCCAGATGCAGGTCTGGGTAATGGCGGATTAGGTCGGCTGGCTGCTTGCTTCCTGGATTCACTCGCTTCATTGCAACTGCGTGGTCATGGCTGCGGCATTCGATT
>CAYUSG010000055.1:0-2819 GCA_964447355.1 uncultured Paenibacillaceae bacterium | reverse complement strand
AATACGGACTGTTCGAGCAGAAAATCGTCAACGGTCATCAGGTGGAGCTGCCAGATAACTGGCTGCGTGAAGGGAACGTTTGGGAGATACGTCGATCTGACCACGCCTTTGAAGTGAAATTCGGCGGCAAGGTCTGGTGGGAAGAAAAGGACGGCCGTATGGTGTTTCACCACGATGATGCGGAGCATGTGTTGGCGGTCCCTTACGATATGCCGATTATCGGTTATCAGAATCGTGTGGTGAACACGCTCCGTCTGTGGAGTGCTGAAATCGCTGATATCGATCCGTCTCGTATAGATTCCAGCAGCTATCGTCACATTGTTGAATACAAACAATCGGTTGAACAGATTTCAGAATTCCTATACCCCGATGACTCCCATTTTGAGGGTAAGTTACTTCGTCTGAAACAGCAATATTTCATGGTATCTGCGGGTGTTCAAAGTATTATTCGTAATTATAAGTCCCGCAATGGCTCGGTGAAAGGTCTGGAGCGGAAAATTTCTATTCATATTAACGATACACATCCAGTGCTGGTTATTCCAGAGCTTATGCGAATCTTAATGGATGAAGAGAAGTGTACATGGGACCAAGCTTGGTATATGACCACGCAAATTTGTTCCTATACTAACCATACGATTCTGTCCGAAGCGCTTGAAACTTGGCCTGTGAGTATGTTTGAATCGCTGCTGCCGAGAATTTATTTGATCGTTAAGGAAATAAATGAGCGCTACTGTAAACACTTATGGGATCTGTACCCTTATAATTGGGATCACATAGGGCGCCTAGCTATTATTGCGGACGATGTCGTTAAGATGGCACACTTGGCGGTCGTGGGCAGTCACAGCGTTAACGGCGTAGCCAAACTGCACACTGACATTTTAGTTCATCGGGAGATGAAGCATCTTTACGACGTTTTCCCTGATAAGTTTAATAATAAGACCAATGGCATTACCCATCGCCGCTGGCTGATCAACAGCAATCCACAGCTGGCTGATCTCATTACGGATACAATCGGTCAGCGCTGGATTTATGAGCCCACTGAACTTTTGGGGCTTAAAGCTTTTGCCAAGGATGCAAGCTTCCAAGACAGTGTTCACAACATCAAAATGTCGAATAAACGTCAATTGGCAGAGCTGATTTATGAAGCTAACGGCATTAAAGTTGATGAACATTCCATCTTTGATGTGCAGATTAAACGCCTTCATGCTTACAAGCGTCAGCTGTTAAACGTATTTCAAATAATGGACCTATATCGCCGGTTAAAGGATAATCCGAACCTGGATATTGTACCTCGCACCTTTATTTTTGGAGCGAAGGCAGCCCCCGGATATTATTATGCGAAACGGGTCATACAATTAATTAATGCGTTAGCAAAGCGGGTTAATAACGATCCGGCAATTAAAGATAAAATCAAAATCGTATTCTTGGAAAACTACCGCGTAAGCTTGGCCGAGAGGATTATTCCAGCGACAGATGTAAGCGAACAAATCTCAACGGCTAGCAAGGAAGCCTCGGGAACGGGGAATATGAAATTTATGATGAATGGGGCCATTACCATCGGCACGCTTGATGGGGCGAACGTTGAAATCTTAGAAGAGGTTGGCGACTCTAATATCTTTATCTTTGGACTTAAGGCTGAAGAAGTGATGGGTTATTACCAAAATGGAGGTTACAGAGCTTGGGATATGGTCCATTCGGATGAACGTCTGAGCTGGATTATGGAACAGCTGCTTAACGGATCTTTATCGCCGAATCACGATGATTTCCGCTCAATATATGATGCGCTGATGATGCATAATGATGACTATTTTGTGCTTAAAGATTTTGGTGCTTATGTTGATGCGCAGAATAAAGTGAATGATACGTATGTGAACCGTAATGTATGGCTGGAGATGAGTATTCGTAACATTGCCCATTCGGGCGTGTTCTCTTCAGACCGTACGATTATGGAGTATGCAAGAGGGATATGGGGGCTTAACCCCATTATTGTGAATCCACACAAAACGAGGTGACAGCGATGCAGGAATGGATATTCCACGACTCACGGGACCCGTATTACCGCTCCCCCTTCGGAGCGGTCCCGTGTGAGCAGGAGATGACATTTCGCTTGAGAGTACAATCTGATGAACAACCCAGCTTGGTCACCATTAAGTTTTGGGATTTTCAGGGGGAGTTCGGTGAATTCCCCCTGTCTTTATTAGATGAAACGTCAGAGAGCAGCATTTACGAAATCAAGTGGAACGCACCGGCCAACCCGCGGGTGCTTCAGTATTTTTTCGTGATCCATTGGGGTCAGCAGCATGTTTACTATGGAAATGATCCAAATGGGTGGGGAGGCGCGGGGTACATATTTGAGGCTGATCCCGTGTCGTATCAACTCACAGTACACCATAAAGAGGCTAGTACCCCGCACTGGTTCAAAGAAAGCATCATGTACCAAATCTTCCCGGATCGTTTCTATAATGGCTCGGAGCACGGCGTTGTACTTTCACCTAAGCGAGGGAGTCTCATCCACGGCAGGTGGGACAATGATCCTGTATATATTAGAGATCCAGAGACTAGAGAAGTCGTCCGCTGGGATTTTTTCGGTGGGAATCTAGAGGGGGTGCGTCAGAAGCTGGGTTACCTAAAGGACCTGGGTATCAGTGTCATTTACTTCAATCCCATCTTTGAAGCGCCGAGTAATCACCGCTATGATACAGCCGATTATCACAAGGTCGACCCGATGCTGGGGGATAATGAAGCCTTTGAGCAGCTCTGCGCGGAAGCACAGGCGATGGGGATTCATATCATACTGGATGGCGTCTTTAGTCATACGG
>CAYUSG010000054.1:0-21475 GCA_964447355.1 uncultured Paenibacillaceae bacterium | reverse complement strand
GAATATAGCAATTGAACGAGGCGGAGGATACTAATGAATGATATTAAAATTTTGTGCATAGAAGATCATGAATCTACGGCTGAGATGATTCAATTTCTAATAGAAAAGGAAGGCTCTAAAGTCTTACTCGCCTATGACGGCCCTACGGGTGAACAACTATATCGTTCAGAAAAGCCGTCTTTGATCATTCTAGACCTGATGCTGCCCGGGATTGACGGCCACGAATTATGCAGGCGGATTCGCCAGGATTCCAACGTACCCATATTAATGCTGACTGCTCGCGCGGATGATACAGATAAAGCTATAGGTTTAGGGATTGGTGCGGACGATTACTTGACCAAACCATTCAGCCCCACGGAATTGATAGCTAGAATTAAGGCTTTATTACGCAGGACTTATCAATATAACGACATTCCCAAATCTAGCATTATTACAGATCGCAGACTCAAGCTGGATGTTGCATTACGCCAGTTAACGATAGATGATGATCCTATTGAATTAACACCTACTGAGTTTGAATTACTTCACACATTAATGGCTCATCCCGGCTGGACCTTTACCCGATCACATCTGATGGAGAAAATTTGGGGCTATGACGACAATGCAGGTGAAGCTACTGTTACAACTCATATCAGTAATTTACGTACAAAATTAACCGCGCGCGGACTAAATGTGATTCGAACGGTTCGAAGTGTGGGCTATGCCTATTTTAATAGGGAGGATTAAGCTTTGTTCAAACGATTATTAGCCAGTTATATCGTGATTATAGTAGCGACTGTAGGTATCCTTGGCGTTATGGTCAATGTGTTTACGGAGCGTAATTTTTCACAATATGTTATCCATCAAACGCAAATGCACGGTGAAATGCTTCCCATCATGCTGTCTACTTATTACAGTAAAAATGGAACCTGGGAAGGCGTGCAAGATAGTATTGAGACGGCAGACGACATGATTGGTGCCGCAGTCACGCTAGTGGATCCCAATGGATTGATCGTCGCTTCTACATATGCTGATCTTATGCACCATGAGATGAGACAAGAAGCACAAGGTATCCAAATCCCCATTGAGGATCAACACGATAAGCTGATCGGAACAATTCATATAGAAAGATACCCGAATCAACAACGGGCAGATGAAACGTTTATTAGCCAGCTTAATCTGGGATTGATGATTGCGGGAGCAATCGTTATAGCCGGGGCGTCCATCATCGGCTGGATACTGGCCCGCTCGATTAGCGAGCCCATGGTCGAGATGTCTTCGGCTGCTTCTCAAATTTCTAAAGGCAATTACTATATCCGAATGTCTCACAAGGGATCAAGGGAAATGATCACTTTGAAAAAAGCTTTTCACCAAATGGCAGAAGGCATGAAGAAGGTTGAGGAACGAAGACGCAAGCTGATTGCAGACGTCTCCCACGAGATGAGAACACCGTTGACTGTTATTCTGGGCTATTTGGAATCGCTGCGTTATGGCAATATTCTGGATCGGCGTTCCGCAGAGAAGGCGTTTAAAGCCATGCATAAGGAAGTGAATCATTTATTAAGTGTGGTAGAGGATTTGCGCGATTTATCCGTCATCGAATCAGGTATGCAGAAGCTGCAAATTCAACCTTGCTGCATGCATGAAGTCATTCAAGATGTATTGGTGAGAATGGAACCGATCATTTCAGAAAAAGACATTCAGCTCGAACAACACATTAGTGAACCGATCAACGTCCCTATAGACCGTGAGCGAATGAATCAGGTGTTCTATAATCTGTTGAACAATGCGGTACAGCATTCACCCCGACAGGGAGCTATTATCATTTCTCATCACATGGACAAGTTAAACTACAGATTTTGTATTGAAGATCACGGAAAAGGGATTCCCGCTGAGCATTTACCTTATATTTTCGAGCGATTTTATCGTGTAGATGCTGCCAGAAGCCACCAGAAAAATGAAGGCGCAGGGATTGGCTTGTCCATTGCCAAATCAATTGTAGAAGCGCATCATGGCACTATTGATGTAACGAGTGAAGTGAATACTGGAACGATTTTTTCCATTACACTTCCTATGGGTCATCATGAATCACATAATCTTTAGAAAAACTTAATCCTTCCCTAAGAAAATCTAAAGAAGGCCGGGGTATACTTCCCAATGGGAAGCTACTCCGGCCTTTTAGTTCATTCAAGAAAGGAGAATAATTGTGATTAATCGCTATTGTTTCAAAGAGTTGTTGCATCGCCGCGGCAGGACGATCATTGCATTACTCAGTGTATCCATAGGCATCGCGTTATTTTTAAGTCTACAGGCTTATTCAGAAGGGTATCATCAAGCTGCAAGAGCGCCGCTAACTGAAATAGGTGCTGATTTAGTGGTCCAAAGAGAGGGAGACATCCCCGAATCTTTTGAGGGTATCGTATTCCCGCATTCTACTGCTCCTATTTATGATTCGGAATTAAAGAGGATACAGCAGACAGACGGCGTTGAACAAATAGGTGAAGCACTATTCTTTTGGTCCTTTGAAATAGACCGTTTCCTTGTAGGCTTAGGTATTGATCCTGATAACCCTTTAGGTCCGGGGCGATTAAAGACTGCCGTTAGAGAAGGAAGGTTTCTACAACCTGAAGATACTAAGGTGGCCGTTGCCGATTCAAGCTATGCGGCTCAACATCAGCTCCGTATTGGCGATGAGATTACCATCTCAGATAAAGTGTTCGAAATCGTAGGACTTGTGGATACTAGCCGTGCGGGCAATATTGCCAATGCAAACATCTACTTACCCATAGAGGACGTGAACCAGCTGGTGAAAGCAGCGAACAATGTAACGAGCCTTTATGATTTGGAGGATCAGGTTAGAAACATCGTCTTTATAAAGACAGATTCTTTGAAAACGGCTAAAGTTACAGCTGAGTTAACAGCGCTTCTGGGGGATAAAACATTGGTTACCACACCCAAGTCGTTTGAAGAGGTGCTGGGCACAACCTTTGTGTTGATTGACCGCTTCGGTTTATTAGTTGGGTTTGCTTGTCTTTTCATTGCGCTTCTTAGCTTGATACGTGTCGTCATCACGGGACTAGCAGAACGAAAAAGGGACGTTGGCATCATGAGAGCTGTAGGCTGGAAAAAATCAGAGGTAGTTCAGCAATTGACTTGGGAAACCTTGATCGTTGTTGTATTAGGCTGGATCTTAGGCATTCTGATTGCCACAGGTGTCATTCAGATTCTTAGCTTCTTCAAAGTATCTGTACCTGTTCCTTGGGAGCTAAGCCCTACCCCCCATTTTATGGCGGGAGGAGCGGAAGAGCTTTCGATCAGTGTAGCATTGAAATCACAACTCAATTGGGCTTGGGTCGGCATAACACTCGGATTAACGCTCGTCATCAGCTTATTGTTCAGCTGGCGTCAAGCCCGACGTTTAGCAAATATAAAATCAGCGGAGGTGCTGCGGAGTGAGTAAATTATTAGAAGTCAGGGGATTAGCGAAATCCTTTGCCCATGTAAATGTCGTTAAGGATGGCACATTGGATCTATATTCTGGCGAGTTTGTGTCTTTGTTAGGCAGATCAGGCTCAGGGAAGAGCACCTTGCTGTATATGCTGGCAGGACTTGAACAGGCAGACCAGGGAGATATTCTTTTTCAAGGCCAATCGATCAGAGGATACAACCAGGAGCAGCTTGCCTTATGGAGACGTCATAATATAGGGCTTGTGTTTCAAAATTTTAATTTAATTCCAACCTTAAACGCGGTCGAGAACGTTGCATTCCCGCTTTACCCTGAGAAAATGAGTTCGAAAGAGCGGACGCATAAAGCTATGGAAATGTTGGATCAGGTTGGCCTTGCAGACCGGGCAAGCCATCGACCTCAGCAGCTAAGCGGTGGAGAGCAGCAACGTGTGTCAATTGCAAGGGCGCTTGTCAACCATCCATCAGTTATTTTCGCAGATGAGCCTACGGGTAATCTGGACAGCAATACAGGCGATCACATCATGGGCTTATTTAGAAAGCTAACAAAGCAGCATGGTGTAGGGTTACTTGTCGTAACCCATGATGAAGAAAAGGTGGCTTCACAATCGGATCGGAAGATCAAAATGATAGACGGGAGGACGATCATAGATGAGCAAGTACAGTGTAAAGAAAGTGTGTAATAAATGGTTCTTTCCTTTCATAGTACTACTGTTGGTTACTGCAGGTTGCTCTAATGAAGCGGTCACTGGTGAGGCACCACAAGTGGAGAATACGGATGGAAAGGTTCTTGTGCAAATTTTGCATCTTAACCATTTCCCTGTTAAAAGCGCTTTAGATGAGGTAGAACAGATGCTTAGAAACTATGAAGATCAGGTAGCAATTCAATATTATACATTCGACTCAACAGAAGGGAAGGCTCTGGCCGAGGAAAAAGGACTCAAAGGCCATACCCCGATAGTTATTTATGTAAATGGCGAAATGGAGTTTGAGCTTGACGGTAAAAAGGTTGAATTTTACAGCTTCCCTCAAGGCGAAGGGACACCTATGATGGGAGATGGGGGCTGGTCCGTCTCTGATTTAGAAAAGATTATTCAACTAAAGACAGGTGAGCATTCATGATCCCGTACTTGCTTTCTCAATTTGTAGGGAGAATGGTACGAACCTCGGGTGTTGTGTTTGGAATTGCGATGGGAACCTGTATCTTTCTAACCTTAACAGCATTAGGCAATGGATACAGTACGGCTGCCAAAATGCCCTTAGCTGGTGTAGAATCGGATGTAATTCTTACTAAATCTGATCGTTCAGAGGCTTCGCCAGCCAGTATGCAGACCACTCGAGGCATCCGCCTGCCGTTTGGTATGACAACCATTTCACTGGAGCATATCACTTTAATTGAGAACCTTACGGATGTTCAAGCGGTGTCTCCTGTGCTTCAATTGTGGGATTTCGATGCAAATAGCTACAAAACGATCCTAGGTGTAGATGTGGACCAAGCGGACCCAGGACCGGGTAAATATTTGCAAGAAGGGATCATTAAAGGAAGAAGCTTTGAAGCAAGTGAACATAATGCAGCCGTAGTTGATCGCCACTATGCGAAATTTTACGGGTTAAAGCCTGGATCTGAAATTACTTTAGGCGATCAGGTCTTTCAAGTGGTGGGGATTGTCAATCAAAGCAACACCAATCAAACCACCGCTGCCAATCTCTATATTTCTCTGCAAGCGGCTCAAGGCTTAGCTGGTTTATCCGAAAAAGATGTCAACCAAGCTTTCGTACGTATCTCAGATGCCGGTCATCTTGATCAGGTCATAGCTGAAATGTCAAAAGTGGACCCACATTATAATATCATTACTGAGGACAGTATGGTACAAGTCATGGGGGGAATCGGCAAAGTATCTGCACGCTTCTCCACGGCTGCTGCCGCTGTTGGATTAATCGGAGGCTTATTGCTGTCATGGTTTGCATTGCAAGGAATGGTGAATGAACGCCGGAAAGAAATTGCTATTATGCAAGCTATCGGATGGCAGAAGAAGCAGATCCTAAAGGTATTCATCATAGAAGCGCTAGTGCTCGGTTGTCTTGGCTGTTTATTAGGCTTAGGTTTGGGATGGGGAAGTGCATGGGGGTTACAAGCCCTGCCGCTTCCTGAAATCTCTGCATTTTCTCCTGCTCAAGATATACAAGGTTTAAATCAAGTTCAGGTGGAAGCGGAACAAACTACATTACCCGTGGCTTTAGATCCAACAACTATATTCATTGCATTTGTCGCAGTTATATTAAGCGGGCTGCTAGCTAGCTGGAGCGGCGCTAGGAAATGGATTCATGCCAAGCCTGCTGTTGCGCTAAGAGACAGATAACCATGGCGAATAAAGCGAAGACAACCGTTACAACAAGCCGGGATCGAAGCTTGTTCAAACGTGAAAGCTGGCAGCTAGGGCTGGCTTTCATTTCTTTGAACTTGGGTATTTTTATGGTGAATGTTGACAGTTCCGTGCTTCATATTGCATTACCTGTCCTAGAGCAAACCTTTCATACTTCTTTAAGAGGCTTGCAGTGGATTATTCTGGGTTACCTCATTTTAATCACAGGTATTTTACCAACGATCGGAAAGCTATCGGACCGCGTGGGTAAGAAAAAGATATATATCATCGGCCTTTGCTGTTTTACAGCTGGCTCTGTATTGTGTGCGAATACATTTACGTTATGGCAGCTGGTCATTTTTCGTATGATCCAGGCGATAGGAGCATCGATGATTATGGCTAACGCCATGTCTTTGGTGTCCTTGATATTCCCCAAAGGCCAGAAAGGCAGAGCTTTAAGCGGGATTAGCAGTGTAATTGCTTTGGCGACCATCGCAGGTCCTGCAATTGGAGGTTTTATCCTATCGCTTTTTGGATGGCGGTCGATCTTTTGGATCCATGTCCCTTTGGGCATATTAGCGGTCTATTTATCCAGTGTATATTTGGATGATCGGCATCCATCGAATCAAGCATTTAAACCCGGTCCGTTTGACATAAAAGGCTCAGTAAGCTTTTTGGGCGGAACAGCTTCATTACTCGTGCTGTTATCAGAAGGCACTGCTTGGGGATGGACGAGTCATTTAAGTCTATTCGTATTTGCGTTAACGGTTGGCTGTTGGTTTTATTTTCTTTATCGGGAAAGAAAAGTGAAGGCACCTTTACTAAACTTAGCTTTCTTCAAGCAAGCTTCATTCCTGGTAGGAAACATAGCATCGTATATATCCTTCGTGCTTATCATGCTTCCATCGATTGTCCTGCCCTTGTATATGGCTCATATTCTACAATTATCCGTAGAACGTATAGGTTTCATTATGGCAGCCCAGGCTATTGTCATCATCCTCATTTCTCCTATCAGCGGTTGGCTGTCGGACAAATACCATCAAACGCTTCCTGCACTGATCGGCATGCTGTTATGTGCAGTTAGTTTAGGTTTAATGGGAACCTTTCACGATGGCACAAGCATATATCTGTTAGTGCTTTCCTTATCCCTATTCGGTGGAGGGCTCGGATTCTTTCAAGTTTCTAATAATTTGTTGGTTCTAGGACGCATCCCACCCGAACACAATGGACAGGTCGGCAGTATCATGGCAACGGTGCGAAATTTCGGAAGAGTAACGGGAGTTACCTTCGCTATTATGTTCTATCAGCCGGTAACCGGGCATGCAGGTGATCCAGCAATTGATTATTCGGCACATATAGATCGCGTATTTCTATTTGGTATGTTGTTAGCTGCATTCAATATGTGTCTAGTTGGATATTTGTTCGTCGCACAAAGGAAACAAGTCCAATCAAATACAATAAAACAAAGCCAGAGTGTCTAGTAACATAAGAATTTAATATCTTGTACCATCCGAAGTGTTATAAATAAATAGCCTCAGTTATGCGCATTGATCTCACGCATAACTGAGGCTATTTCTGTTTCTTCAGGACGATTTACCCGCCTCGATTTCTTCGATTAACAGAGACAACTCGCTCCAACGCTCAATCGTTTGCTCCAGCAGCGCTTCAGTCTTCTGCTGCTCCGCAAACAATTCCTGAACCTTCGCTGAATCACTTCCAGCCTGTTCAATGCTTTGCGCCAACTGCTGAATCGTTGCTTCCAGCTCAGCGATCCGCTCTTCAATTCCATCCCACTCCTGCTGTTCCTTATAGGACAGCTTGCGTCTGCGTTCCGGTTTGGGTTTAGATCGTTCCGATGCTTCTTGCTCCTGCCCTGCTGTTCTACTCGTTCCCGCTGTTGCCTGCTGCCGCTGCTTACGGTCATCAAGATAGTCGCTGTAACCGCCTTGGAAACGATGAATCTCACCCGCTTCAAACGCGAGTAAATGATCCACAACGCGATCTAGGAAGTAGCGATCATGAGATACGGTTATGACGACGCCGGGGAAATGCTCTAAATATTCTTCAAGTACAGACAATGTCTCTGTATCTAAATCATTGGTAGGCTCATCCAAGAACAACACGTTTGGCTCCTGCATGAGAATGCTCAGCAGGTAAAGCCTGCGACGCTCGCCTCCTGAGAGCTTACGGACATACGTCCACTGTACGGTACGGTTGAATAAGAATCGTTCGAGCATCTGTTCAGCGGTGACCCACTGACCCTCTGCGGTCTTAACAGCTTCAGCGATATTCTTAATCACATCCACCACACGAAGATCCATATCCAAATCCTCGTGCTCCTGCGTATAATACCCGATCTTTACCGTTGGGCCAACTTCGATCTCCCCTTGATCCGGCTGTATCTTGCCAGCCATGATATTCAGCAAGGTGGTCTTCCCGCTCCCGTTAGGACCAATAATCCCTAATCGCTCTGAAGGAACGACCAAGTAATCAAACTCATCGATTAGCTTGCGTTGGTTAAAGGATTGGCTAATCCCCTTCAGCTCGATGACCTTCTTGCCTAGGCGATTGGACCCTATAGACAGCTCCAGGCCGTCGTTACCTTTCAGCGGCTCGTTAGCTTGAAGCTCCTCCGCACGCTGAATGCGGGCTTTCTGCTTCGTTGTTCTAGCCTTTGCGCCTCTACGCAGCCAAGCCAGCTCACGCCTTAATAAATTCTGCCGCTTCTCTTCACTGCGCTGAGCCTGTTCTTCCCGCTCCGCACGCTTCTCCAGGAATACCTCATAATTCCCATCGTAGCTGTAGAGCTGGCCCTGATCCAGCTCAATAATCCGATTCGTTACACGGTTCAGGAAATAGCGATCATGCGTGACCATTAATAACGCTTTATTCGATTGCGGCAGGAAATGCTCCAGCCACTCAATGATGTCATGATCGAGATGGTTGGTCGGCTCGTCCAGCAGCAGCAAATCAGCGGGCTGAATGAGCGCTTTAGCGAGCGCAATTCGTTTCTTCTGACCGCCTGACAACCCCTTCACCTTCTGATCAAACTGGTTGATGCCGAGCTTCGTGAGAATCGTCTTCGCTGCGGTCACAGCCTCCCATGCGCCTAGATGATCCATAGCGGATTGGGCTGTGCCAAAGCGCTTCTGGTTCGCTTCGCTCGCTGGATCAGCCTCTAGTGCTGCAAGCGCGCGTTCATAATCCCGCATCGCTACCATAAGCGGAGCATCCCCGAGATAAATTTGCTCTAACACCGTCAAGTCTTCTTCAAGCTCAGGATGCTGCGGCAAATATTCGATACGAAAGGCATTCGCATGAATGACCTCTCCCGATTCTACCGATTCCATCCCTGCAATCACTTTTAACAAAGTTGATTTGCCTGTGCCATTCACACCTATTAAGCCAATGCGCTGCTTCTCTGCTACTGTGAAGCTAATATGATCAAACAGCACCTTTTCACCATAGGTTTTATATAATGCTTCTACCGACAATAAGCTCATATTCAATGCCCTCTCTGCCCTTAAACTGACTGCCCATTAGGGCTAGTCTACACTTCATAAGTGTATCAGAAATGGCATCTGAGCAAAATACACGATCAGAACATAAATTCGTCAGGGTGATCCCCCCTTACACCTATGGCTCTGACATACCCTTCGTGGTACAGCTTCTCAAACGCACGCCAAGTTTCTACATACTTATCTTTGCCCGGCCAATGGATTAAATAAAGGTCCACCACATCTAATCCTAATCGTTTTCGGCTAGCTTCAAATGCCCGGAGTGTTGATTCGTATCCTTGGTCTGTATTCCATAGCTTCGTGGTAATAAAGAGTTCATCTCGATTGATGCCGCAATAGCGAATGGCTTCACCCACACCTTTTTCATTCTGGTAGAATGAGGCGGTATCAATACTCCTATACCCCGCTTCAACGGCTGTATATATGGCTTGCTGAACCACTTCACCTTCCTCTGCTTTGAATACACCCAGCCCTAGCCAAGGCATGCGCACACCATTATGAAGTGTCGTACAGTCTGAAATATGGGTTGGCACAAGGGATCACCTCTGTATCACAGGTTTATTTGTTTCGATATTCAATCGGTGTAAAGCCTGTAGCATCCTTAAATATTTTGTTAAAATACTTCACATCCTCGTAACCGACAGACTGGCTGATCTCATAGACTTTCATATAGGTCGAATCCAACAGGTGCTTGGCTTGTTCAAGGCGTAAATGCATTAGGTATCTAGTGAAAATTAAGCCCGTTTCCTCTTTGAAGAGCCGACTTAAATAACTAGGATTCACATAAAATTGTTCGGCTAAGCTGTGAAGCGTTATATCTTTCATGTAATGTTCGTTCAGGAAAAATAATATATCCTGGATTAATTTATGCTTTCCAGATCCGCGCGCCTCGTGAAATCCATCGGCAATTCGGATCATTAATCCTGCAAGCTGCTCTTGAATTTCATCAAGGGTATCCAGTGTAGATCCCATATCCTGTAACTGTATTCGCTCGGCAACATTAATGAGATCCGTTTGCGGTACCAAATCGACCGTTTCCCACAAGGATTGAAGAATGGATGCGATCGTGTGATTTAAATATGCTAAAGACACTTTCAATGCCTTGATCTCTCGAAATAAATCATCTAATAGATGAAGCGCCTTCGCTTTATCACCGTTTAGAAGATATTTGGATAAGGTTTGTTTAAACTCTTTTAAGCTTCTCAAATGAACAGAAGGATTCTGGTTAAAATCAACATGCTTATAGAAATGTGTTTTGCCGGGTCCAGAGTAGAGCCTCATCTTGATCGCATAAACAGCTTCGTTATGCGCTTGGGGCACGTCATGCTTGTCTTCGTAAATATCGCTGACACCTATAGAAATGGTAGTTTTAATGATCGTTCTTACGTCTGATCTGATTCGTTCCATGAGGGGCATCAACATCTTTTCGTCCATTGAAGCTGCCATCCATAAACAAACGCGTTGATCTAGTATGCACGCCTCAAAGGTTAAGCCCGCTTCCTGCACATATTCTTCAATAATATTGCGAACACAATATAGGAATAATTCGCAATCTCTTTCAGAATAATGGTGAACCAATGCATAACTGCGATCTAATTCCGCCGATATCACCCGATAACAAGTATCCACCCACAGAATACCTGCCTCTTCGAGCTTCTGATCAAGCCGCATCGGTTGACTGCTCCATTTTCCTGTAAACCAATCCTTTAAACATTGCTCCTTTAACATGGACCTGCTTTGATGAAGCTCGGTTTGCTCCCTCAATTTCTGAAGGTTTTCCATCTGCTTCTCACGCCTGGCTTGTAACAATCTTCGAAACAGCGCTTTGAGTTCCTCATCATCTACAGGCTTTAGCAAATAGTCAAAGGCCTCAAGCCGCATGGCCGTACGAACGTATTCAAAATCGTCATATCCGGTTAACATTACAAAGTCGATATGGCTGTGCTGGTCCTTCACCTGTCTTAACAATTGCAACCCATCCATCTTCGGCATGCGAATATCGGACAGTATGATATCAATGGGCTCTGAGCGCGTAATGGATAATGCCTCTTGCCCGTTATCTGCTTCCATGATTGAAGTAATACCTAACTCTCCCCAAGGGATTGTACGCACCAACACTTCACGAAACCACAGTTCATCTTCAACAATTAGCAGCTTACACATGGTGGTCCCCCCTATGTTGAAAAGGAATGATCACTTCGACCGTCGTCCCTTTACCCAAAACACTGTAAATTTCAATACCGTATTGATCGCCATAATAATTTTTAATGCGTTGGTTAGTGTTCATCAATGCAAACATATCGTCGGTTGTATTCGATTCACCTGCAAGCTTCTGCTTTATACGTTCTATTTCCTCATCAGTTATACCCAAACCATCATCACTTACCGTAAATACCACATTATCCTGGACCTTGTATCCCGATATCGTGATTTTCCCGGAAGTCTCCTTTAATTCCAATCCGTGTATGATCGCATTTTCAACTAGGGGTTGAAGCAAAAACTTAAATACGGACTGATCCATGATGTCATCCTCTATATCAAAGCTGATTTGGAATTTGTCTTTGTATCTTATTTTCTGAATACGCAAATAAAACTCAAGGTGCTCTACCATTTGTTTTACCGTTAAGAAATCATCACCTTTAAAGCTCAGTCGGAAAAAGTGAGCCAATGCGTACACCATTTCAGATACTTCTTGTATTCCATGAAGCTTGGCAATAGCATGAATCGAGTTTAGTGTATTGTACAGAAAATGGGGATGCATTCGGGATTGCATCAACTTTAACTCCATGTCCTGCTTCAACAGTCGTTCATGATACAAGTGCTTAATAAGCTGCTTAATATTGTCGACCATTGTATTAAAGCCCTGAAACAATATCCCAAACTCATCCTTACGCTGCACTTGAATATGCTCGTTCAACCCTTCATGCTCAGTGAGCATCCTCATATGCCGAAGCAGTAGCTGCATAGGATGATAAATGCTTCTAGTGAAGAATATGGCCACGACCAAAGCCAACAGCGCAGTCAAGCATGCTACAACGATCACTCCATTTCGAAGGGAGACCATTTCTCGCGTCCAAGCTTCAAACGGCACTAAGGTCACATATTTGAATTGAGTATCGTCGGATGTTTGAAAGACAACCATAACCTGTTGATTATTGACATGGTCCACGAATGAACCGGACTTGCTGGTCTCGATGTCATCCGCATGCTCCAATTCCAGCTTTTCACCCACTCGAAGAGAGAAAGGAAACGCATCATTCCCATTGTTAATGTCTACCAAACTATGCCCTTCTGCTGATAGAATCGTCGTTACAAATCCACTCGCGTCCCGATTAAGGTTACGCATATATTCAGTTAACGTATCCTGCTTCACATGAATAAACAAATAACTGAATAGTTGTCCATGATCGTCTCGAAGCGGTATGGGGTAAGTAATATAATATTTGTCGAACGTACTATAAGCAGTAAGAGGCCACTTCCCAAATATCCACTGTTGTTGTTCTGGCAACTTAGCGACGATGTCGCTCAGCCTTTCAAGCTCGCCCGAGTAGTCCTCCACAATAACCTCTTCCGATGTAACTAACCTATGGTCATTTAAATCGTAAAGACTAATAGAAGAAATGAAAAAGTTAGATTGCTTCATTGAATTCAATTCCCTCATCACATATTGCAACGAGGTAAAATGCTCATATTGCGATACATTGGTTTCCTGACTTAAAAATTCCCTGATTTGAAAATTCAGAAGAAATGGCGTGACACTAGAGCGTACTCCAACTAGTATATCCTCCATATTTTTCTGTATGAACAATTGGCTCTTGTTCATGGATTCAGACACGTTTCGTTCAATAATTGTCGCCGAGGCATAATAAGAAAAAATAGACACTACAAGAAGTGGAATTAAGATTAATGTAAAAAAATACGCAATCAATTTAAACCGCAGACTGTATCTATTCATGTCCTCACCCAATTACTATTCTATCCTTTTGTAGCCCCTTCTGTAAGCCCCGCAATCAATTGTTTTTGAATAAACATAAATAGGATAAAGACAGGAATAAAGATGAGAATTGAAGCCGCCATCATAGTTCCCCAATTTGTTTCGTATTGTCCCTTAAAATCAAGGATACCAATCGGTAAGGTACGGTAGCTTTGTTTGGTCATAAATACAAGTGCAAACAAAAACTCCTGCCACGTTAAGAAGAATACATAAGCCGCAGTTGCACCCATACCTGGACGAAGTAATGGCAAGACAACCTTGAAAAAGGCCTGCATCTTGGTTGCTCCTTCCATCATTGCCGACTCCTCTAAATCTGGAGGTATATGCATCATAAAACCTCGCAGCAGCCATACAGCTACAGGAACTGCGAATGCAAGATAGGCAAGGACCAATCCTACATGAGTGTTAATTAAACCGAATTGGGACACCAGTTTGTAAAGGGGAACAACCACTGCACTTAAACAGAACATTTGACTCATTAAAATAATATTCAACAGAAGTCTCTTCCCTGGGAACTGTAATCGAGTAAATGCATAAGCAGCAAGTACAGCTATAACCAATGTAAAAATACAGGTAATCACTGAAACCATCAAACTATTCGTGAAATAAGATAAGAAATATTCATAGTCCAGAGCGTCAATAAAATGCGTTAATATATATTGCTGCGGAAGAAAAGTTGGTGGAACCACAAATAATTCCTCGCTGCTTTTAAATGCGGTTGAGAACATTTGTGAAAATGGAAATAGGACAAAAAAGAGCAAACATAACAATCCAAATAACAATGTAATACGTGATTTAATCCGTTGCAGCCGCACGATATGTCACTCCTTTTCTGCCTTGTTCATTTGTCGAATGAGAATGGAACTAATAAGCAATACAAAGATAAAGCTTACCACTGCCACCCTAGAACCATTGCCGAAATTATAATTACGGAAACTCAGTTCATAAATATATGTGGGGGCGATGTGCGTGGAATCAATTGGACCGCCACCTGTTAAAATATAAATCATATCAAAGTAGTTAAACGTCCAAATGGATACCAACAGTACCACGGTTTTGATCACATGAGAGATCGATGGAATGGTAATATACCAAAGCTGCATCCATGCATTTGCTCCATCCACTCTCGCAGCCTCATACTGCTCTTGGGGGACACCTTGGAGTGCAGCCAAGAACATTAGCATTGCAAAAGGAAATCCCTTCCATACTGCCGCTAATATGACAGAGAACATTGCAACATCGGGCAGGCCAAGCCAATCAGGCGTTTGCTCGATTCCAATCTGATGCAACAGCATATTAAAGATGCCATATTGCGCATCGTAAATGAGCTTCCATGTTAATGCAGCAACAACACCAGGCAGAACCCATGGCAGAATTACAACGCTTCTGACTAAAGCACGCAGTGGGAATGAACGATTTAATAACAGGGCTGCAAGGAAACCAATGAGCACCTGAAACAAAGATACAACAACCGTCCAAATCATAGAATTACGAGTTACATTATAGAGCACACCATTATTCCATAGATCAATATAGCCTTGAAGCCCTATCCAGACCGGTTGTCCCAAGGTTGGATCCGTATCAAAGAATGATAAGTAAATTGATTCCGCCATAGGTATAAATAATAAGATGATCAAGAGGATGACGGCTGGGCTGACCATAACATATCCCCAAAGCACAGATCGTTTCTCCATATGTCTTCACTCTTTCGTTAATAGAATAAATATGGCGCCGAAATCGAAAGACCTCGTCATGATTCCGGCGCCAAATTCTCATTTGTCTATTCTACTTACTTAATAATGCATTAATTTTGTCGGCCGCTTCATCTAAGGCCGCTTTCGCTTCCGTTGTACCCGTCATTACTTTTTGCATCGCATCTTTTTGAATTTTTGCAATTTCATTGTAATTGGCAACGGTTGGCCTGAAGATAGCATTGGACAATTGGCTGAATATGACTTCTGGATACTTCCGTTTTTCTTTCAGATATTCGTCAGCTGCTTGTTTGTGAGCCGGAGTCAACATTGTAATAAATTTCTGATTTTCAGCATTAGTGGAATATTTAATAAATTCCCAAGCTAGATCTTTGTTCTGAGATTTGGCATTGATCCCTAAGTTAAAGCCGCCAAACGTTCCAACCGATTCACCGCCGGGGTATTTCGGCAGATTAGCTACACCGTAATTCATGTCAGGGGCTCTCGTGTTGATGGTATCCTGTCCCCACTCACCGTACAATCCCATAGCTACTTGACCGCCCGCAAATAAATTGAATGCATCCTCTTCCCCGCGGCCTACACTTCCTGGAGGACTAATCTCATTTAACCCAGCCCAGAATTCCAGTGCTTTAACTCCTGCTTCTTCATTGATTAAAGTTTTGTCGCCCGCTTCATTCAATAACTGGCCTCCAGCAGATACAGTAAACCCATCTACGATCATGTTTCCAGCATCGCCGCCTGATCCCCAATTGGCTGTACCATATTTACCGTCTTTCGTAAGTATTCTTCCGTATTCCATAAACTCGTCCCATGTTACAGGAGGCTGCTCTGGATCAAGTCCAGCTTCTGCGAACATGTCTTTGTTATAATATAAGACAGACCACACTCCGACATCGAAAGGAATAGCATATACTTTGTCGTTATAAGTTCCCGCTCCCCAAGCTCCTGGAAAATAGTTATCAGCTTGAATATCGGAATTCGCAAGTCTTTCATCCAGCGGTTCAATGTAATTAGATGCTGCATATTGCGCAACCCAGATCTGATCTAATAATAGAACATCCGGTCCTTCACCGCCGATTACGGAAATCAGAAGTTTATCCTGCAATTCTTGATAAGGGAAGGCTGTAACTTCTACCGTTGTATTAAATTCTTCTTCGAAGGCCTTCACCGCTTCTTGTTGTGCTTGCTCAATATTGGCATCTGCTTGTTGCAACGTCCATACCGTTAACTTCTGTGGCTTGTCTGATGCCTCTGACTTGACTGGATCCGACTGAGCAGCATTCCCGCTATTCGCCACATTTCCAGTGTTACTGCTGCAGCCCGTCAATACCATTACGAAGACTAAGCACATGAATCCAAGTAATTTAAAATACTTCCTCATCTTGATTCACTCCCCATTTTTTTGGTAACGCTTTCATTATATGAACAATTTTATGGTCTTTCTATATTACAAATCTTACTTTTATTCTAATATGATTACGATTTCAGTTTCCTTTTAGCATAATGAATAGCTCCGAGACTCACTGCACCTTCACATACGCTCCATGGCCGAATGGAAACACTTTTACGAAACGACGGATAACAACCTTTTCTTATTTCATCTACT
Source organism: uncultured Paenibacillaceae bacterium (assembly GCA_964447355.1). GTDB lineage: Bacteria > Bacillota > Bacilli > Paenibacillales > CAYUSG01 > CAYUSG01. Next base: position 4,838 of record CAYUSG010000054.1, on the reverse strand, counting down.
AATGCATCGTGTAAAACCGTAGCCGCAAAGGTACCCAGCCCTCCACCTAGAATAATGCGATCAGGATGAAACAGTGTAATAATCGTTGATAACCCCTTGGATAAGTAGTTCGTGTAAGTGTTCATTATGTCTATACATTGTGCATCATTGTGTTGGAACCCTGACGTAATGGATTCAGCACTAACATAAAAATGCTCTGGATATAAATGTTTGCTCAAGCGCAGCAGCCCTGGACCCGAGCATACAGCTTCCAAACATCCTGCTTGTCCGCAAGGGCAAGGGATAGATCTGGACTCATCCACTATTAAATGTCCTATCTCCGTGTTGCCGCTTGGTGAGGTTTGAAGGATCTCGCGATGGTACAAGAATGACCCGCCAACGCCAGTTCCCAAGGTTACATAGAACAGATGACGTATGTCTTGATTAGCCGTGGACATGCCTTCTGCCAGTGCAGCTGCATCACAATCGTTCAAACAAAAAACAGGAGCTTGAAATGCTTCCTCAATGATTGTTCGATCCTGTAAGGATTCCCAACCCTCTTCATGTATACACAGAGTGGGTCGATTCTGGTGTGTATCCACATTCCCGCCAAACCCAAAACCAATCGCTTCGAGATTCGTCACATGATGAGTTTGTAACAGCTCCATTCCAGTTTGCATAAGTGCTTTAAGACTGTCCATGGCATGGTTCTCAGGATGTCGTTTGATCACTTGAGAAGCTACGATATTGTTTCCATCGTCAGATAATGTAACTACCAGCTTTGTACCACCGCTTTCAAAACCTAGATAAGCCATATCCTGATCCCCCTCAACACCATTACAACGCTAACTCCTTAATGTGCTTCCAACTTTCATGAAAATTCCTTTCTGCTTGAAGGACCATCGGTAAATCAAAAAATGTCGGCAAGTCGTCAACCCAGATGAAGAAAGATGAGATCCCTGCAAGTGCAAATCGCCTCATCTCCGAAGGAGATTTGATGCCTACGATAATTTCCGTATTAAGCTGATGAGACTTCACTACCGATTGAAATTCTTGAAGCAGCGATTCCTTGTCTGCTTGAACGTACGGATTCCACAGCGATCCATAAGGCGTTATCCATTTGGCTCCGAACTTCACGCTTAACATTAATGTTGCTAAATCGGGAACACAGGTTGCAAGAACATCATGACCTTGCTGAGTTAATTGAGCCATTACCCCCATTGCAGCACGTGAAGCTGGCACTTTAATTTTTACGTTTTTATGGACTTTCAACATACGTAAAGCATCTTCGAGCATGTCATCCTCAGTTGTTGTTTCTAGCTGATAGAAGACAGGACCATCCGACATCTCACAGAGCTGCTTGAAATATGCTTCACGCTCCACTCCTGATGCTGCCACAATATCCGGATTGGTCAGAATCCCTTCAAACACCCCATAATTTAACCACTGTTTAATAGCAGGTAAGTCATTACCACAAATCCATAACTTCATCTTCAATCGCCCTCCTTGATTTCATATTAATATTTGGAGTGCTTGAATATAAGGTGATCAGGATGACATTTATTCCACTATTTTTACTGAATTCTGTACATAGGGGATCGTGGAGCTAATAGAAGGTATACTGAACGGCTCCCTGTCAATTTGACAAGGAGCCGTTCATATCAATGATGACGGTTAGTTTCATAACATTTATATTAGCTTATCAAGTGACGTCTTCTCCTGCTTAGCAGCCTGATTAAGCTCTTGATCTGCTTCATTGATTCCCTGCATTGCCTCTGCTGCCTCTGCTTGCTGATTCAATTGCTCCTCAACCTGACCAATGCCATGTGCGCCTTGATGGTTACGATTCTGTGCCATGTGCCGTCCCTCCTTCCCTTGTAAACTTGCTATTAATATGACCGCAAGGCAACAGATTTATAAGTTAGCCTGCGATTGGATCTCTGTGCTAAATTTCTGTTTTGATTGAAATGCACTTCATTTTTATTCATACTGTAACTAGCTCGAACATGAACCCATGACATATGGCTTCAAATTTAACTCAAAGGCGGGATGACTCCATGCATATAGAAATTTTCTCCGATATGGTCTGTCCTTGGTGCCGCATCGGCAAGAAGAATTTAAAGGACGCGCTGGCTAAGTGGCACAAGGAAGTAGTGACGTTGGAATTTAAAGCGTATCAGTTAGATCCAACCCTTCCCGAGGAAGGGACATCGTTTCTTGAAGCGATGGGCAAAAAGGTTGGGGGAACTTCAAAGTTCCAAGGTATGCTGGATCAAGTCACTCAGGCAGGGGCTGCAGTTGGCTTAACGTTTCATTTCGATAAAGTAGAGAAAATGGCCAACACCAAGCTCGCACATCGCCTAGTATCATTGATTTCACTAGCAGAGCAAGATGCTATGGTGGATGCCATCATGAAGGCCTACTTTGAAGAGGGCCAAGATATAACAAAGCTGGAGGTCCTGCTGCAGCTGGCTTCGTCGCTTGGTCATGAGGTTGAGCCGCTTGAAGCTCAGCTTGAGGAAGGTGGCGGTGAAGAATCTGTCAAAGCGGATGATGAGCTGGCACGCAAATTCGGGATCACAGGTGTTCCATTCTTCGTGTTTAATCGTCGATTCGCATTGTCTGGCGCCTATCCAGCTGAACAGTTTATCCAAGTGCTGGACCAGGCTTTGGAAGAATCCAAAAATCCAAATGCCGATTAAGCAGACAAAATCAGGTGCTCTCACATTTTCTGGGAACACCTGATTTGTTACAATTTACGAAAACCTGAACACTAGGAGCTGTACATATGAAAAAATATATATTTCATCTAAAGGAAGTCACCATCCCCCAATACAGGGAAAAGGACCACATCATCCCGGCTCACTCCTTAACCGACGCCATACAGAAATTTGTCCGCAAGCATGAGCTGGATGCGCCTGCATATTGGGACGAGCCCAGCTTTGATACGAACATCGAACTGACCTTTAAGCATGAGACTGGTATTGTGAAATATGAAATTCATTGGTCTTAAAATGAAGAAAACCTGACGCTACAGGCAACTGCCTCGTCGTCAGGTAAGGTCCTTAGTTTCCCCGCCTCAAACTTCCAAATCTTTCGAAACTAATATATAGCTGTTATTTATACAATCCATCCATCGCTTCTTTTTATTGGACACAATCATAGGAAAATCCACATATTTTAAAACACATAAATCATGTTTAGAATCTGCTATAGCTATCGTAGTGCTAGGGGTAAAACGTTTAATCTCATTAAACTTAAAATTCTCCAATTCACTTAAATCGACTTCCGTAAATTTCCCTTTAGCCTTGGTTCTCAAGCACTTATACGGTACATCCAAATAACTTGCAATATGTCGTACCATACAATCAATATTGGTTGATAATAATGTCACCTTCACATCATGTTCTTTCAAAAATGTAATGATTGAATACGTACTCCGAATAAAGCGTCGCTTGTATTTCTGTTCAAATAATTCCTTTGCTGAACTCTCAACCTCAGATATAGGAATCTTTAAATACCGCTTATAAAAGGCCCTTTGAAAACGATCTCTTGATAGATAATCCAAAGTTAAATAGTAGGGTACCCAGACCATAATAAAATATATAAACCAAATATACCAAATAAATTTATGGGCCGTTCGCTTTTCTTGAATATAAAGATACAATTCCAGGATATTTGCCTTTACGAGCGTATTATCCACGTCTACAACTATATCTTTAATATGATTTCTTTTTATCATTTCTGAAACGAGAGTAAGTTTCTCATCAAGAATTGTATAATCCGCCATTACAACCTCCTTCTATATTTCACAAAGCAGCTTAGTATCTCTCGGTGAACATATCTTGTAGTTTAGAATAGCAGAAGCAAATCCTCTTATCTTACGTGAGGACCATGTCTCATTAAATTGCTGTACCTGAAGATAGATGATCTTCTCTGCTGCTTCAATCTGTGGAAGATTGTTCATAGGTCTTAGACGTTTGCGGAATTCTTTAATGGTGCGTTCAATCCAGTTAGTTGTGTAGATAACACATCTGATCTCATGAGGATATTTCATAAATGTAAACAGTACATCATAATCTTTTTCCCAGGACTTGATTTCATCAGGATACTTACGTCCCCACTTGTCTTGGAACATCATAAAGCCTTGCTTTGCAGCTGCGAGATCAAAAGCATTGTAGATCCGCTTTAAAACCTGAGCAATCTCAATGTCTGCAATCGTCCGCTTCTGTAATGTTACTAATGGTGGTTGCAGAGTAACCTTGACCCAGAATGGTTTCAATGAACTTACCAATTTCACGAGTGCTCATACCTGATACATCGTGATAATGGCTTGTTCCAGCCAACCATCTCTACGTTGGTAAGGCTCGAATAATTGTGTTTGAAACTGGCCTTGGCGGTCGCGGGAAACGCTTAAATCCTCGATCTTTTAAGACATTCTTTAGGTCTCATCAGAGTAATTTTTAATGACGTCCTGAATATATTGTCCATCTATGTTATCCTGCTAAATGAAACATTCTTAATAATTCATACTCCGTTGCCATATCAAATTTATTCCCCTTTCCTCTTCACTTCGTGAAAATATTGTTCTATATCTTGCACTGTTGAAATTTGGTTAAAGTCCTTATCCCCTACTATATTTAAGGTATGGCTAATGCTTTCTTCATCCAAGCTTCCAAAATATCTAGCTCTTAAAATATTAAGCTTTATTCCCCTATTTTCATAGTGCTCTAATATTTCATATACCTTTTCTAATTGTCCCTGCTTATCTTCCACCGTTGTTATAGGCTCTACAACGTAAATTGTAACGGCCATATCAAATCGATCTGGATACTTCTCGATTAATTCTTCATAGGTCG
>CAYUSG010000053.1:0-21649 GCA_964447355.1 uncultured Paenibacillaceae bacterium | reverse complement strand
GGATATCTCTTAACACTTATACCTGGGGAAAGCAACGCATACGGAGTTCCCCACCCATCCAAACTTTTTAATACATCTACTTCATTATTATTTGAATAAACCGATGGAAAGCCTATTCTATCATTAAATATATCATTTGAAGAGGTAAAACCTTTTTTAGCAAGCAATGCAGCGGTTATCGCATTGCTTGCTGTATGACCAACATGAAATGCTTTAGTCATTGTTCCGAAATTACTAACTAAACCTGAAGCTTGGGAGCAAGCCAGACCAAGTGCCATGATAATCTGGTGTTTATCTAATTTTAAAAGCTTTGCCGCCGTAGCCGTTGCAGCTAAAGTTCCAAAAACAGAGGTTGGATGCCATCCTTTAGCATGTAACATTGGCATAGCTCTGGATAATCGTGAGAACAATTCGACACCAACCACGTAAGCCTCTATCATACTTTTCCCGTCATTTTCTAAGAATTCAGCAAGTGCAAAAACGACAGGAAAAATAGGTGCACTTGGGTGTCCCTGTGTGTGAGCACCAGAATCATCATAATCCAAAGCATGAAGGATTACTCCATTAGCTAAGCCTGCATTCACTACAGAAGTACGGAAGCCGCCACCTATAACACTGGAATCAGAATTTCCACCAATTAATCTTACAAAGTCTATAATATGTCTTCCAATCGGGTCTAAAGAACCAGCAAGTGAAACTCCCATTGTATCCAAAATCGCACGCTTTACAACAATAACGACCTCTTCTGGCAACGTTGCATAGTTTGTGTCTAAAATAAGTCCTGCTATTTTTTCTGATGTATTCATTTAAAATAATCCATCCTTATATTACAGCGTTTCATCCATATTAACTTTATTACCATTTTTTAATTGATCAACTAATTTCCTTTCAAGTCGGTTGCAAAAATATGTTTTCCCAATAATGTCGTTGTGAATATCTCCTTCAGGTGTGGAGAATATTGGGAAATCAACTTCCGGAACAAAATGTTTCATAATTAATCCCAAGTCATCTTGGCCAAATACTAACCGTGGAAATGTATTTCCATTCGTACGCATATTCATCTCTTGCGCTTTCCAATTTCCTTCTCGATCTTGGCGAAATTGTATAGTTAATGGACCTGCCCCGCCCTCATCATATACTGCTTGAGCGTATTCAATTGCTAACTTTTCCAACTCTGCGTTTTCTACTTTTCTGAACCCAACAGTCACTCCCGAATTATGTTCATTCCTGGAAATAAAAATAGGGGCGATATCCCCATTTGGACCGATCACTGTGTGACAAGAATGATGGAATATATTAGGGGCATGTGCAAACAAAGGAGTAAGACTATCTAATTTTTCAAAGTATTCTTCTAACGCCTTTGGAGATCCTAGGTATTCCTGAAGCATATAATCGTCATAGTTCGCTATAATTTCAATATCTCCCCAACTACGGATATAGAAAACACCTTTTGATGCAAAACCGCGAATTGGCTTTGCAATAAGAGGGAAACCTACCTTCTCAACAAACTCTGCTAATTCGGATTTATTCTTTGAATGTCGTGGAAGGAAAGTCTCAGCAAAAGGCAGTCCATGTCTTTGAGTGAATTTCCATGTTTGAGATTTATCTAGAGCGTAGATTAATGTCTGTAAGTTACCATAGGGCAGTACACCTGTTAAATTTGAATTTGATTCCATTAACCTCCACATAACCTCAGTATCCTCATCTCGACCACTCAAAATTAAATCAGGACGGACCTCCGATATAATCCGTGTCATAAGTGGTTTAAACTCATCACTGCTCGTATTAGGGACCAAGTAACAAGAGTCACATCTAAAATTATTTGAATTCTCAGCAATACTGTTGGTACCAATCACTCTAACTTTATCTCGTCTATAAAAATCACCATATTCTAATGCATCAAGAATGTTTTGTCCAACTAAACTTCCCACACTTGTAATTAGGAGCGTTATTTGCTTAGCCACAAAAATGATTCCTCCTTGAATTTTGAATCAAAATGAGAATGCACTCAAAAGTGATCCAATTACTAATCTACTTCTCGACCAATATTAAATCCTCTCTCTCATTTACCCCATATTTTCTGGATTCTTCTCGAGAAAATAACTCATCATTCTTGACAATTTTCAATGTAAACCCTGCAGACTGTAGTCTTTCGAATAAATCTAAACCGTATACTCTTACATGATCTTTCTGACCAAAGAAGTGTTTTCGCTCATGTTCACTTGTCTTTGTTTGATCTTCAAACGAATCTTTCAATATAGGTGAATACGGCGTTTGAAGCACCGCTTTGCCACCTTTTTTTAAAATTCTGTAAAATTCTTTCATCGCTTTGGAGTCATCTGGGACATGTTCTAGTACATGGTTGCACATAATGAAGTCAAAATAGTTATCTTCAAATTTGGTATTAGTAATATCAATCTTTTGAATTGTTTCATTCGCGGGGTAAAGGTCACCGCATATATATTCCATTGGGTTATGCTCATTAATTTTTTGTCTCAAATGTTGTTCTGGTGCGATATGAAGTATCTTTTTATTAACAATACATTCATCCCAAACATTCAATTTATTAAAATAAATCATTAGATGTCTCGTACGGTCATGACAACGGCAATTAGGACATGTGAAATTATCCACATCACTCCCTATAGTCTGAAATTGGGCCGTATAATCATTTTTATGTTTTTTGTATCGGTATGGTAAAAATCTTTCTAGTTTTTGATTACAAACAGGGCACTCACATTTCTCATCTGCCGTCTGGAAAAGAATAATATCAATGGCCTCTTTGAAACAGGTAGCCAATTGTCCTCTCGTTTCTCCATCAGCAATGCGAAGAAAATATTCTGGTATAGGGACATATTTACTCATCCAAAAATTAAGTGCTTTTTTGTATTCATCTGTGGTCTGAAGTATCCCTTTAACATAGCTATGTTTTATTAAATTAAACCAAGCATTCATACCCAAACTAAGTACATTAGGGTTGCTCGAATTTTGCTTGGAATGAAATCTAAAACTACTTAATGGATCAGAAATATAAACGGCATCACCATGCTGCAATAGTGTAAACCAAGTGGCTAAATCACCTATATTTCTAAAGCGAACTTCATTAAAGTACCCCAGTTTATTCTCATCAATATATTTCTTCTTAAATAAAACAGTGGTCTGTTCCCCAATAAAGTTCATCAGTTTACTAATGACTAAACGGCTAAGCGCATAACCACTTATCAAAGTGTCTTCTTCAAAAATTTTGGTATAGGGACCTCTCGGTGGAATCGCATTTCCATCTTCATCAATAGGCTGTCGAAACGATGTTACTAATCTAATATCTGGATTGTCCTTAAAGGATCTCATCATACGTTCGATCTTTTCACTATGAAAAATATCGTCATGAAATAAGTAATTAATATAATCACCACGGCTTCGTTTCAAACAATTCACTAAGTTTTGGTACCCGTAGTCCGGTTTTGTTTTCACATTTTTAAAGTAAGTGATGTGCTTATACTTTCCAAGATAAGGCATAATAAACTCCTTAACCATATCATTCGTACTATCATCACCTATAATTATTTCTATATTGGGGTAGGTTTGATCCAACGCACTTTCCAATGCTTCTTTCAAATAGTTCGTTTGATTATATGCCAGTATAAGAATACTAACTAACGGATATTTCCCTTCCAATCCTTTTTCAAAAGGCCACAGTTCATCCTCATATTCGTTCAAAAACGAACTTCGCTGTTCCACAACAAAACCAACCTTCTGACGCCCGCAATCGTGTACGCACCACGGTTCGATTTGTGCGACAACTCCAACATTATAACCCGCTCTTTGGAACTCCAAGCTTTGAGATGCGTCATATAGGTCCCATCCTGATAAGAGATCCTCTCGCCATTCCACATCGTACTGAGTTACAAGAATGGGCCCCCCTACTGCTTGTACCTTTTCATAGTTACCTAAAACTTCTCCATAGGTGTAAGATTCCATTCTACCTGTACGTCGATTATCAAGAAGCTTACCGTATGTTCTACTTGATTTCCACCACATGCCGTCAAGCGGCAAAGTCTTGCTCCCTACAACACCCAATAGTCCTAGGCTATCGTCTTGTGTAAACAAGCTCACTACATCACTGATGAAGTTCTTGTTCACAATAAAGACATCCTGATGTAAATATACTTTGTATTTTGCATCGGATTGACGCATTGCCCCATTGTAACCTTCTGTCATACTCTTCGCATCCGTCACTGCGATGACATCTACCTCAAAACCATTAGGTATGTATAACGATTGTAAATACTTTAAAGATTCAGCATAAAGCAGTTCATCATTAATACAATATATGAAACAAATTTTATTATGATTCATAAAGCTTCTCCTCTGCTTCTTGGATCAATTCAAGTACAGTCTGATCAGGTTCTTTAATCTGTTTTAGAAAATTTAGTGATTCATTGTATAGCTGGAATTGATAAAGCACTGTTCCTAGATTATATAAGGTGTCCTCATTGTTTGGTTCAATCTCCAATGATTTTTTCAAGAAGGGAATAACATGCTCATAGAGACCAAATGCATGACAAGCTACTGCCAAACCGTTCAACACTGTGCTCCTGTAGTATATATCGTTATCAGTCATTACAAATAAGTCAAGCATAGATAAACTTCCATCTTGAAGCTTTGAAACAATAAACGCAGCCGCCTCGTCCCTTTCAAGATCATGTTCCATTCTTCTGAGGTACCACTTAATCTGCGTGATTTCTAATCCCGAAAGTGTATATTCACCCACAGCAAAAACTCCTAACTTATATATTAAGTTTCGCTTGTATTTCATCTAGCAAACGAATTGCTTCCGAATCTTTAACTTCAATCTGATTCAAAAAGTATAACGCTTGTTCATCTGCACCAACTTTGTATAGAATAAACGCAAAGTTAAACAATGTATCTACGTGTTTGTTGTCAATTTTTAGCGATGCATCTAATAATGGGACAATATTTTCAAACAAATTATTATTATAGAAAGTACTTGCTAAGAGATTGTACATCGTTTGTTTGTACACTACTGCTTCTTCAACAGCGCGGATAATTCCATCCGTATCCACATCACTATCCCTTATCAACTTTACTAATTTTTCAAGATTGTGCTGCTTCTCAATGTCTTTCTCAATATTCACCAATATTGATTCAATTTCTGTATATGTCTTGTAATAGTAGGCTTTTACTAAATACTGATACACTCTATATTGCTCATTGAATCTTTGACCAGATAACTGATTTAATACAGAGATCCATTGTTCATCTTGTTCGGAAGAGGGCAAATTCATAGCATTGCATGATACATTCTTGTACATCGCTTCTTCGAACAAGTTTTCAATTTCATTAAGAGTGAAAAAACGAATATTATTTCTATCGAGTGGACCGTTTTCTCCATATGACCATCTTCCATGAATCAAATTTCTAATTACACTGTGATGCATAACGTTAGAAATCCCGGCGATCACCCTTCCACCATTCTTCAAAAATTTGTTAAGTTTGGCCAAGACTTCATTGGGTTGGTGCAGTTGCTCTATGACATTTCCTAAGATAATATAGTCAAAAAAACCTTCCGGGTAGTCTAACGTTAATTCCTCCACATTTCCTGATTTCACATTTGCAAAAGTTGATGCTATAGCCGCAGCATGAACATTCCTTTCGATGCCATATAGTTCCGTTTTTTTATATTTATACTTCACTCTCAGTAAAGTACCACCACAAGCGCAACCTATATCCAATATTCGGAGTGCTTCATCCTCAGGATGATCATCCATCATGTTCAAAAGATCGTGTCGGATTTCAGTTGAATATGCCGTGTGAAATCCCCACTTCTTCAAATACTTTTCGCGGTTGCTCAACAATAGCATTCTTGTTTTTTCAGGCATTTCGTTCCAAGACGTTGATCCAAAATGGTGAATGAACACATTATTACACAACATATTCCTATACCCTGCTTGAATTAAACGAATACAATAATCGCTGTCCTCGCACATACCAGGGGTAAACAGCTCATCCAGATTCCCAACTTTGTTGACAGCTTCTTTCTTTATCAATAGGCAATACCCTATTAGCTTTAATCTTTGCTCCCACTGGCTTGGATCATGACGGTTATGTTCTTTTGCAAAGGACCACATTTCATCTAGAGATTTGTAATTTACCGACATCTCTTGATAACCATATGCACTATTCGTAATAGGGCCGACAGCACCAATATCTTCTGAACTGTATAAACATTCAACAAGGAGCGGAAGCCAATTTTCGGTAACGACCGTATCGTTATTCAGTAGCAAGATACTATCCCCTGATGCAATTTCCATACCTTGATTGCACCCTTTGGGAAATCCTACGTTCTCCTCATTAAAATAGGTAACAATGTCCGTTTGTTCCGCCAACCATTCACGTGTTCCATCGGTTGAACAATTATCTACAACTATAATTTCATAGGTGCCTCGTTGAGTGTAACGGCGAATACTGTCTATACAAGCTTCAGTATATTCTAACTTATTGAAGGTCAAAATAATGATGCTAGTTTTGTGTCGTAATAATTCTTGCAAAAGTCTCAAACCCCTTTCTTAGGTTAGGAAGTAAGTTGTCTTATCACTTCGATTATTTTTAATTGTTCGGTTTCCCCAAGATCAACAAAGATTGGCAAACAAAGAATTCTGCTCGCCACATCGGACGAAACCTCCATTATTTGCGGTGAAACATATCCCAATGACTCAAGTGAGGGATAGAAGTATCTTCTTGGACGCACCCCATTCTGCATTAATTCATCCATTACACGCAATAAGATGTTTTCTGTTTCAAACAAAACCGGGAAATAACTGTAGTTATTATCGCAGTTCGGATTGCGTGCTGGAATTGTTACACCTTTCAACTGAGCAATATTTCTAGTATAACGCTCATATTTTACTTTTCGCTGCTCTAACACATGACCCATTTCATCTAAGACACAAAGTCCCATAGCTGCCTGAAATTCATTCATCTTGGCATTAATTCCAAGTCCAACGATTTGAGCAGGTCCAACGACGCCAAAATTAATCATCCGTTGAGCCTTTTCGTACAGTTCATCATCCTGAATGACGAGGGCGCCCCCTTCAATCGTATGGAACAACTTGGTGCTGTGGAAGCTGATGATGGATATATCACCATAATTCAAAATATTCTGGTCCTTATAGTTCACTCCGAATGTATGTGCCCCATCATAAATGACCTTGAGACCATACTTCTGGGCAATATCGTTTATCATATCAATCTCACACGCATTTCCAAATACATGGGTCGCCACAATTGCACTCGTTTGAGGCGTAATCTTTTCTTCAATGGCCCGGGGATTGATCGTCAATGTTTCGGGATCAATGTCTGCAAAAACAGGATTTAACCCTTCCCACACCAATGAACTTGTAGTAGCTACAAACGAAAAAGGAGTTGTAATAACATCTCCCTTCAACTCAAGCAATTTATAGGCTACTTGCAATGCTAATGTGCCATTTGATACAAGCAATAAGTTTTTAACTCCTAGGTACTCACTCAATTTCTGAGACAATTCCCTAACATATTGACCATTATTCGTCAGCCAATTGGAATCAAAAATGTGATCTATGTACTTCTTATATTTCTCCCGATCTGGCAAATACGTTTTGGTAACATTAATCATAGTAGATCACCTTCCCCTCTTCAAGCCTTCTTCAATCCGATCATATCTTTAATCTCACTTGAAGAAATACGTTCAGTCCGTTCCAAATAAACAACCTCGCAATAATCCTTCAAAAAATCGAACTTTGACTGCCAATCATTCCCCATTACAAAGATATCAATTTTGTGTTGAATGACATCTTCTATCTTTTGTTCCCAACAAGTTTCAGGCAGGATGCAATCAACAAAACGAATGGCCTCCAACATCTGCTTTCTTTCCTGATAGGAGAAATGAGATGTTTTCCGTTTCATTTTATTAAATTCATCCGTAGATAAACCAACGGTTAAATGATCACCTAACGCCCTTGCTCGCTGTAGCAAACGAATATGCCCATAATGAAAAAGGTCAAACGTTCCATAAGTAATCACTTTTTTCATCGGTCATTCTCCCCTACATCATCTTATTAACATCTCTTGTTCTTATATCGGCGAAATGCAGTTAATCTATTAGTACATTTAAGGTTGAGAAATAATTGCCAAGCAGTTATATTCACTAGAAGACTTTATTATACGGGTCTTTAATCCGATATACTAATTATCTAATAATACTTAAGGAGTCCTCTATGACAACGAAACCTAAAAAGAGAATCACTTTAATAACAGGCCATTTATCTGGCTCAAACACAGCTGTCCTCTATAAACTGTTACCCCAATATATAGAAGATAAATATGAAGTCAGCCTTGAAGTGATGAAGAACCTGGATAACTATAGTCAAGAAGTCAAGAATAGTGATGTTTTTATAACGACGCACGGTCATTATCCCTATTTCAAAGATAAAATTAATATTGAACTATGGCACGGCTTCCCTCTTAAGGGCATGGCCAACATGGATGTTGAAGAGAAAGCAACACCCGAAGATATCTCCAACTACTGGAGACACGTAGACTTAATTATGTCTTATTCTAATCTTTACAACACATTGTTAAATGCCTGTATGGGAGCGAATATCAAACAATACCGAATAACTGGAATGCCCAGAAACGATATGCTTCTCTCGCCAACCAGCAGACAGAAGTTAAGTAAATTAATGAAGCTCAATCTTCAAGAGAAACGGGTTATGTTCTATATGCCGACCTTTCGTCAATCAGCAGATCCTAATGATATTGACGGTACGAAGTCATGGGATAATGTATTTGGTTTAGACTATTTTAACGATACAGAATTTAACCAGTTTCTCAAAGACAATCAGATCGTCCTAGTCATTAAACTTCATCCTTACGAGGAGTCTATCATCAAGAACCAGGTCAATGTGTTGGGCCATGGCGATGTTCATCTTCTTACCAACGATATGTTAAACGGTTCACAAACCGACTTATATGAAATTTTGGGCGGAAGTGATGCCCTCATTACAGATTATTCTTCTGTTTATTTTGATTATTTGCTTTTAAATAAACCTATCATCTTTACACCTATTGACTTGGAACAATACAGGGCAAAGAGGGGATTTCTTCTTGAACCTTATGATTTCTGGACACCTGGACCCAAAGTATTCGATCAACAATCTCTGCAAAAGGCTATTCTAGAATCTTTATCCGACTCTGATTATTATCGTAAAGAGAGAGCACAAATCACCGACATGGTGCATACTTACAAAGATACAAGATCAAGTGAAAGGGTATGGAAGACGATTGATGAATATATCGAAAACTATGACATTGTAAACCATACCCCCGATCCAAATTCAACATCTGAGCAAGTGAACGGGGAGAAGCTCGTCTCTCTCTGTATGATCGTGAAGGATGAAGAAAGCGTATTGGAAAGGTGCTTAAAGAGTGTTGAAGGATTAGTCGACGAAATTATTATCATCGATACGGGCTCAACAGATGGCACTAAGGACATCGCCAAGCGTTTTACGGATCATATTTATGATTATGAATGGACTCATGATTTCTCCGCGGCTAAGAATGAAGCCATTAAGAGAGCGACTGGCAAATGGATTCTGGTATTAGATGCGGATGAATACCTTGAACAGAAGGACGCTAGCGAGCTGAGGGAATTTCTATCTCAACAGACTCCTGCACCAAACAAAGTATTCCTCATGCCTATTATTAACTTTATGGGCAAATCGATGAAGTCGGGTAATATCATGGAAAGCAGTGCAGACCGTATATTCCCTAATTTTATGGGTATTCAATATACCCGCCCGATTCATGAACAATTAACCTCAACAAGAGGTGTGATCATCGGGAACACCAGAGTATCATGCAAAATTTACCACACAGGTTACTTGGAATCGACGTTATCAACCAAAGATAAATCTAACCGTAACAAGAAAATATTTGAACAGTTCAAAAAAAACAACCAGTTCGGTGCCTACGATTACTTTACTCTCGCCAACGAGTATGTCATAACCGGAGATATCAAACAAGCTTATTCCTATTATAAACGCGCAATGAAAGGGGCTTACAAGGGTACCGCTTGGTATCCACATTGTCTCATGGGCTTGATCAATACAACGCTGCAGCTAGGGTATACCAAGGAAGGATGGGATTTAATTGAGAAGAAGCTCTCTGATTTTCGTGACTACCCAGAATACCCGTCCATTAAGGCCCTTATTTATGAGCATTTTGGTCTAGTTCAACAAGCTGAGCTGGCTTATAAAGAAGCCATTGAACTTGCTGACAAGCGTGCCACATCGGATCAGTCCTTCTGGTTGATTAGTCCAGATTTCGGTTGCAAAACACCGTACTCCAAGTTAGCCAACATCTATTATCGTATCGGGGATATCTCTAACTCGATATATTGTTTAACTAAATTACTAATGAATGACAGTTCTAATTTGAATGCATTAATCAAGCTTGCTGAACTGCTTGTGCAACAAGAACAAACATCCGCTATTACAGCATTATTCGATAAGCTATATCCAGAACCGACGTCGTTGCAAATAGCTATGTTGTTTCATACAGCTTTAGCGATTGGACATCTGGAGTTGGTGCAATATTATCACTTACAATGTAAAGAACATCAAATTCCAATCAGTAACTCAGATACATTGCGGCTGTCCTTACTTATGAATGATAAGACACAATTCAAAGAAACCGTAGAAAAACTTACTGACACAGAACTTCATGAAGACAAAGTCGTAATCAACCTTGCGCTCGCCTCACTAATATGGCAAGATACCCAATATACGAGCGCGATTGAAGTCCATTCATTGATTAATGCTCTAATAACGCAAGAACCACTACTCCCGAGCGATGTAGAATCGCACCGAGATGATATCATGGCTTATTTGACCGGGTTATTCACATTAAAGCACTTTGAAACGTATGACCGACTTGTTAACCAATTAAATGACCCCACTATCATTAGAAACTTAGCAAACTACTTTTATAACAAAAATCAACTTGATGTAGCTGTCAATTATTTCACTGTTTTACTTAAAGACCACGAAGACACTTTAGATGCGAAGAGTTATGAGAATATCGCCCAATTACATTTTAACCAGCATCTTACTGAAGACGGTTTGTACTTTCTACAGAAAGCCATTGACGAAGCACCGGAACGAAAAGAACTCTATGTTTCTTACTGTATTCATTGTAATGATCCATTGGAAAAAGAAAATAGAAAGAAACAACTCATTCAAAAGTTCCCTCAATACCGGAAGCTTCCATTTATTCAAAAAATATAAGAACACAGCAATCAAATTAGCAAATCCTTGTTTAAGCATATGTTTTCAAAAAGAGATCAGGCCAATGTCAGCCTGATCTCTTTTTTCATATTTACTTTTTTTTATCAAAAAATATGCTATCTACAGGACCGTCAGCTTCATAAGCTTGCTTTTGCTTCTTCAAATAAGTCACTTGGATCAATTCATCGCTAGCTTCCTGCTTCAATTCCATCATTCGTTTAAGAATGATCGAATCATAGCTCATAAGCGCTTTGATCTCATGTTTTATATGTGCTATTTGATGATCCGTCAAACCATTCTGGCTGTCCATAAGCATTGTTAATATTCGTTCTCTCTCATCAAGTAGAGTAATCAGCTCTTCATATTCAATATCAGTAATTCTCTCTGCTGTTTCCTTAGTTGTCATATGCAATTGATGAATCGCACTAAGCATGTTTAAAACCTTGCTTTTCACTCAAAGATTTACCAGCCATGTCCCAAGTTTCTCTCAACTCTTGCATGTAGACCAAAACTTCATTAGCTGGTTGAATGTTTTTCTTAATATTCGCTTGAATCAATTGGTATAGAAAATATTCATATACCCGGGACAGGCTTTTTGAAATTTCGTAATCCATATTTAGTGACGCCACTAGCTCATTAATAACAGCTTGAGCTTTGCACAAGTTTGTATTCGCTTTATCATAATGGCGTTCTTCAATGCCTTCAATACCTAGTTTAATAAAACGGATTGCACCATCGTAAAGTTTTAGCAATAACTGGGATGGAGTAGCTGTCTGTACAGATGATTGTTTATATTTCTGGTATGGTGAATTAATCACTTCAGATCACTCCTAATTCATGAAATTTTGTAGACTGCCGGCTTGAGA
Organism: uncultured Paenibacillaceae bacterium; assembly: GCA_964447355.1. Taxonomy (GTDB): domain Bacteria; phylum Bacillota; class Bacilli; order Paenibacillales; family CAYUSG01; genus CAYUSG01. Next base: position 9,441 of record CAYUSG010000053.1, on the reverse strand, counting down.
GTTAAATCTGTTGATCGCACTTTCCATCGCTGTGAACTGTTTATAATATCGACTTTCCAACATTTGCAGTCTGCGATTCATATTATCCATACTGCTTTCCAGCCATTTTAACTCTGTACCCATGGTACTGCTGGCTGAGAAACTGTAACTATCATCCATGTTTACGATAGAGGTTCCTGCCTTCTTAGATATTTCACTCAGCGTGCCTTTTAATATATCAGACATTCGGTTAAATATTCCCTTTTCGGGGTTGTCTGGACCTGTGCCACTGCCTGATTTAGTAAATACATTCAAGACTTGATCCGGATCGGCTTCTATGGCTGCCCTCAATTTATCCTCGTCAATTACTAATTTTCCGCGATCAGACCAACTCCCTGTAGTAATGCCTAAGGCTGTAATATTAACCTCGCTTCCAGCCGTTCCAACATCTCCAATAATGGATAATCTCAAGTCATTAACCATTTTGTTCAGAATATTATCTCGGTTAAGCATTCCACTGCGGGCTTTTTCCTCCCACCTTTTAATATCGTCTTCCTCCATCTCCTTCTTCTGCTCGTCGGTTAAAGGAGAGTATTTCCGATACCGTTCTTCTCCCAGTTCACTATTGACTTTGCTCAAGAGTGCATTATAGTCATTCACAAATGATTTGATCGTGTCCATAATTTTATCGGTATTAGTTTCAACGCTTATCATGGTCGTTTGAGAAACACTCTCGCCTTTTAGAGTAATCTCAACATCGTTAATGGAAAATGTATTGCTCGATCTCGTAATGGCTAATCCATTTACTTCAAGGCTAGCATCCATTCCGGCAGTCGCGTCATTTAGATCGAAACCAGACGCTCCAATAAGTAAGTCGCCCTCTAACGTAATGTTACCCGTACCTGTTTCTTTTGAGTTTAAAGATAGTCTCCCTGACCCGCTGTCGAAGAATGCACTTACTTTAGCATCTTTATTGTTATTAATCTTTGAAACTAAACTGTCTATCGTGTCAACTGCGGGATCAATTGAAATGGAGACACCATTGATCTTAAATGTGTTGTCGTTAAAGGCTATGGCTCCATCGGCTTTCAATTGATCAAAAGTAACATTGGTAGGCACATCTGTTCCAAGACTGCTAAGGCTCTTCACATTGGAGGATGTTGCCAAATTGTTTACTTTGATCGTCATCGTTCCACTCGCTGCTGTACTGCTGGCTTTTGCACTAAGCACAGAGCTATCCCCTGAAACCACTGCCATTTTGGCCGCTATCTCACTTGATAATTTGTACTTACTTAATTTATTATTTCGAAAGTCAATAATTTGGGAGTTAACTTCCCTGTAATCTTCCCGCTTCCATTCAAGAAGTTGTTGTTGTTGGAAAATTTTATCCGCTGGTTTTCTGTGAGCAGCCATTAACTCCTTAACCATTTGATCAATATCAAAGCCTGAAGCAAACCCTGAGATTCTCATATGTAACCCTCCTTATACTCTCTCATCAAAAAGAATTCCGGCAAATTCCCTCATCTTAGCGAACAAATCCAACATTTTCTCAGGAGGTACTTCCCTTATTAATTCTCCTGTTTCTTTGTCCATCACCTTGATCATGACCTCTTGAGTATCCTCATGAACTGACATTTCAAGTGAAGTAGTAGGCCCCTGAAATGCCTTTACAGCCCTCTCTATCGCCCGCAATAGCTCTTTCTCACCTATGGATAAAATATGGGAATGCTTATTCTCTTCAACCGCCTTAATACCGCGTTCAGATGACACTTGAGACATTACGGGAATTTCTGTAGATCCTGACTTGCCAGTGCTTACATCATTCCTTAATGAATTGGTTGATTGACCCTGGCCACCAAATAAAGCTGACTGAATTTTCATACCCTTCACCCTCCGAACAACATAATAGATTGTATTATATATATCGGCAAACTCAGTCTATATAATTAATAGCAATTTCAATATTTTATCCCCATTGCTTTCAACCGAGAAATTGACGGTTCATAGTGATAGGAACCCGCTTTTTGATAGCATTCTATTGCACCCTCCTGGTTCCCCTGCACCTCATAGAAGACCCCCAGATTATGCAGCGCAGCAAAACTTCCTGTACCCACAACGCTATCATATTTATCCGTTTCACCAATCTCAAGACATCTCCGATACGATTGCTCAATCCTAGGTAGGAAGTGTAAGTAGCGCTGCGGATCACTTATGATTAAATCAAGATAAAATAACCCCGATACAAAATGGAAATCTGCATAATCTTCTAGAAAAGATTGTTCAGCTATCATTATTTCCAATCCTTCCGTGAAGCCTTTTACCTTCATAATAATATACAGATAATCCACAACTATCAGTGGAGCATAACTTTCACGTCTAGTCAGAAGCTGGTACGCACGCTTGATGTATTGATAGGCTGGATCAATATGTCCCTGTCCTTTGTATTCTTTAGCCAACTGATGAAGTAGATATGAGTTATTCGCATCATCTATAAGTTCCAATTCCAGTAAAGGAATATTTCTATCGAATTTATTAGTTTGGTAATAGCCATCATGCTGCACCTCGACAGGAAGTATCTCGCGAGGCAAATCAGAATCAAGCTGTTCGTGTATTCTTCCTAGGTAATAAACGTTCTTGGGGAATATTCTAGAAATAAAATTCCGCACATAACTAACCTCGTCATGTTCCTCAATTTTATTCACGATTCTAAACTTCCCAATTTTACGCTCACCTGCAATGAAATTCCGGATACTATGTGCCGCTTCACCACTTATATATTCATCTGCATCCAGTACCATATTCCAATCGCTGGTAGACTGCTGCAAAGCAAAATTTCTAGCTTCTGCAAAGTTATTATTCCAAACAAAATCATAAACACTTGCTCCATATTGAGCAGCTATTTGTTTCGTCCCATCTGTAGAACCCGTATCAACAATAATAATGTCATCAACCAACGCATGCACACTTTCTAAACAACGTCCCAAAAGCCTTTCTTCATTTCGAACAATCATAACTAAAGATAGGGTCCGCATGACTTCCTCCTAATGATAAACAGAGACCCTAGATATTCTAAGGTCTCTGTTTGAATTACGACATAAATGATTAGCCTAATAACGATAGAACGCCTTGCGGCTGCATATTCGCTTGAGCTAACATCGCTTGAGATGCTTGGAGAAGAATGTTATTCTTCGTCAAGTTAACCATTTCCTTCGCCATGTCAGTATCACGAATACGGGATTCCGCAGCGGTTAAGTTCTCAACCGTTGTGCCCAAGTTATTGGAAGTGTACTCCAGACGATTCTGCTTCGCACCAAGCGTCGCTCTTTCAGTTGCAACTGCTTTGATCGCTGCTTCAATATCTGCTGTACCACTTCCACTGCCTAGACCTGTAAATGATCCCGTAGAGATTGATGCGATGTCAATTTTCGTACTGGAATCATCAACTACGATACTTACTCCCGCTGTAATGGAGATTCCATTAAAGGTTGTATTCTTCATAATGTCATCGATTTGTGCACCAAGTTCAGCTAGCTCTGCATCAATATTCGCTGTATCATTAGATGAATAAGTTCCGTTTTCTTTCTGTACATTTAGTTCCTTCATACGTACTAACATCGCACTGACTTCATTCATTGCGCCCTCTGCTGTTTGTACGAAAGAAATACCGTCTTGTGCGTTTCTTTGCGCTTGTTCTAATCCACGGATTTGACCACGCATTACTTCGGAGATGGATAATCCCGCTGCGTCGTCAGCTGCACGGTTGATGCGTAGACCGGAGGCTAGTTTCTCCATACTTTTACCTGCTGCTACATTGTTAAGACCCATGTTACGGTGATTGTTTAACGCTGTAATATTGTGATTAATTCTCATTGTTTTCTTCCTCCTTGAAATGGTTTAATACCCACATCCATGTGGTTTTGAGTCTCTCAGGTCGGCCGCCTTGATTGCTCTAATGTATATATCGACAAGCCTTTCAAAAAAATTAATAGTTTTCCTATACTTTTTTTATTTCACTAAGACTTTTTGTCATTTCACTTAGGTTTACAGGATGCTGAGTGGATTCTAAGTTGCTTTGCTGAATGGAAAGGTACAGTTCCTTGCGATAAATATCCACTTCTTTGGGAGCAGAGATGCCAATTTTCACCGCATCCCCCTCTACCTCCAATATGGTGATTTCGATGTTGTCTTGGACGATGACTGACTCCCCTTTTTTTCTAGTAAGCACCAACATAATCGGTCCACCGCCCCTTCTAAATGTTATTTCCCTTATTTACTAATGGATGCTTCGTTGTGTAGTTTGTGCTCGGCAGGATCACTTGTTTGCCTGTCTTCATATCGGTATTGATGACTATAGGCGCGACTAGATTCATTGTTGCCGTCTCAAGATTTTCCTTAACTGTAACGATGCTGCGAACCATCACTTGTTCTAATGAATCAACCTGTAATTCCTCTGCTGCACTCAAAGGTAGATCAAATTCATACTTAGGATGGAATGAGAAGGGATCTACTAATAAAAATGCCAATTTCCCTTCCTCTGTGGATTGTAAATAGGAAAATGGGGTGTCCTCCACTTCAATCACAGCAAACCGAGTGTACTTCGTAAATCCTGGAATCCCTTGTTTAAATATAAATATTTGATCCTCTTCAATCTCAATATGACCAAATTGCACAGCTTCTATAATCACACGGATACACTCCAATCTGTTGGTAATAATAAAGAGCCATAGATTTGAATGTTCATTCTATAGCTCCATTTATATTCTCATATCTATTTCGGGCATGGCAAACGATATGGCAGGTTCCTGCTTCATATAGACATCTATATTTCCTCTTTGAAATCGAATCTCTGGCTTGTTGATGCTCACATCGACTTCTACATAACCCGGTTGCACATTCACCTGTGGATCGTGGAGCTGAAACGTAATATCAACATTATCGATGGAAGCCGGTCCAAATACTTGTAAGTGTGGTCCCCTGTCCGCCAACGACTCCCTGGCCAAATCCGCTATTCGGTTACCCCCAAGATGGATCGCAGCCATACGATCGCCAGTTTGGACAACTTTAGCAATGTTCTGCTGAGCAATCCCCGGCATCTGTGAGTATATGCGTCTGGAGAAGTCCAATAATTTGCCCCCGCTTAATGCATTAACGGCCTTACTCAGGTCAATATGCATCTTAGGAGGCGGACTATACACTTCAATTGTAGGGGGCCTCAGCTCTGTACGAATATCCGCATTTTTCGTGTGTATATGAAACTGGCCGGACTGCGAGTTAATCCCAATCTGACCGTTAACCTGATGGATCTGAATCATTGGCATCATAAGTTTAACCTACCTTATGAAGTCTACTAAAGAAGGCTGAATAATCTTGGATCCTACCGATAATGAGGCTTGGAAAATGTTTTCGTTTATTTTAGAATCAATCAGTACTTTTTCAAAATCGGCATCTTCAGTTTTCGACTGAAGTGATGTTAGATTCAACTCTAAGTCCTTTAATCTGTTTTCCATTAGTTCAACACGGTTGGTCTTAGCCCCAATATCAGCACGGGCAGAGTTGATCGCCTCGAATCTTGTCTGCAAATTACCAAGCTCTGCAGTTACACCGTTATAATTACCTGTATCAAGAGCCGCTGTAATTCGATCAATCACTTGGAAAAAATGATCTTGGTCAGCCGGATCCGACGGATCACCTGCAGTACCCGGATTACCGAATATTTCCGTTCCGCTAATGCTTATAGCCAGTCTGGAACCCGATCCTACCTCATAAACAACACCTTGCAGATCTGTCTTCTTCGTTGCAGCATTAGCATTAGAATAAGGTTCCTGATCGAATTGTTGACCATTAAACACATATTTTTCTGCCAATTTACTGTTCGCAATTTCCACCATTTGCTCTCTTAATTGCTTCATCTCACTGCTAATGTTATCAAGCGCGACCTGCGGATTCGTTCCTGTGCCTGCTTGAACAGCCAATTCTTTGATTCGATGTAAAACATCGCCCGCTTGAGCTAACATGTTATCAGAAAAATCCAGCCAAGATAAAGCAGAATCAACATTTTCCTGATACTGCTCATTAGCTGACAACTCACTGCGATATCGAAGCGAATAAGTAATTCCGACCGGATCATCTGAAGGTTTATTGATCTTTCTTCCGGTTGTAAGCTGTTCCTGTATATTGGCAGAACGCGACATATTAGTATTAAGATTACGCATTAATTGCGAAGTAATCATTCCTTGTGTCACTCTTAAAGTCACTGATATCACATCCTAAGGTTTAGTAAAACATCCTTATCTTCCAACAACGCCCATGCCATTAATAATCCTATCTAACATTTCATCTACAGCTGTAATATTTCGCGCGGCTGCGTTATAAGCATGCTGGAATTTAATCATATTAGTCATCTCTTCATCCAATGAAACACCACTGACCGATAGTCTCCTGCTGTTTACTTGTTCCACAATGACCGATTGGTTTAAAGCTTGTCTATTCGCTTCCCTTGCTTCTACACCCAGTTGGCCTACCACTGATCTATAGAAATCATCAATGGTACCATTGCCTATCACCGAACCCGCTGTAAACGTAAATGTACTATCTTTCAATCCTGAAGCTAATAATGCAAGTGAGTTATTTCCCTTAATAACCCGTTCAACTCCGCCATCCATATCTGTTCTCATTGAAGTGGCGATGATATTGGGGTTGGCTGCAATAGCTGGATTCAACTGGAAACTAGCAGCTGTGATGGCTCCCCCAGAATTAGAGGTGAAAAAGTCCCCCCCTGAGGTCAAAGGATCGTTCAGTGTATATCCCAGCTTGTGAAGCCCGTTTATACCGTCAACTTGTACCGTCAAGTCGCTGGTTAATGTGCGGTTGGTGCCCGTATACGCAACGCCGTTCAGCACAGTACCCTCTGGTAAAACGGAACCTTCAGGAATGGTTAGCGTCACTTCGCCGTTAGCGATAGTATCTGCCAACGTATCTAATTGACTTTGATAGTCTGCGACATGTAAATCCCTAGATACAATTAATCCATAAATCTCACCGCTGTTTAAATCTCCACTAGAAAAGGCTGTCTGCATTGAATCAGCCGTTGCGGGTGTTACTGTGTTGCCCGCTACTAAAGCCACAGTCCCCATGTTTATATTATAGCCTTGCGGGGTATCCATCACTTCGATATTAATGATCTTAGATATTTCATCTGTCAGCAAATCTCTTTGGTCTCTGAGATCATTAGCATCATTGCCCAGCCCTTCAATCCTCAGAATTTGTTGATTCAAATTGGCAATAGAAGTCAGGTTGGAATTAATTTGTGCAACCTTCACATCAATATTCTCCGTAAGGTCACTGCTTAGATCACTTAGCTGCTTGCTGGTTAAATTGAAAGTGTCGGCTAAAGCAATCGCATTCTCCCGAACGATCTTACGATTCGTTACATTGTCAGGATCTTTACTTAAATCTGACCACGACTTCCAGAAATTATCCAAAACAGTTCGGAACCCTGAGTCAGATGGCTCATTTACGATGGCTTCCAATTTCTCCAAAGTATCATTCTGGACGGTCCAACTGCCCAACGCCTTATTCTCATTTCTAAACTGACTATCTAAGAATCCCTCTCGAATCCGTTTAATCGATGAGAATTCAACGCCTGTACCCAACTGACCCGGAGCGTTGGAACGCTGCAATCCCACTGCTTCAATAGGTCTGGAGGCCTGCATATTAACGATTTGTCTAGTATAGCCTTCCGTATTCGCATTTGCGATATTATGGCCAGTTGTACTAAGTGCTGCTTGTTGTGTAAATAGGCTTCTTCTTGCCGTCTCTAATCCATGAAAAGTAGATCTCATTCTCTGCACTTCCCTTATAAAAAATGACGTTATGCTCTTGTGTCAAAGATTCTCTGAACCTTACTTTCCCTACCTTTATTCTGGACTGGATTCTGATAGGTCATGTCCTGACCGGGGTCACCTGATAACAAATCCAATGTATAGTCGATAAAAGATAACGATTGCTCAATAAGCTGTTGGTTGAGCTCATTAGATTCTTTTAACTGCTGAATGGTCTTCATCAGCTTGCTCTGTGCATCCATTAGGGATTGCTTATCTGCTGCATTTGTAACGATCTTCCTAAGATCACTCACGTTCATATACAGACCAGGCTCATATCCCTTGTCCTCCAAATACGATGTAACCTCTTGAAGCAACTGTGCTTCATACTCCGCAACCTTCTTAATCAACTTCTTTTCTTTATTCACCAAATGAGACAATTCGTTAACTTGATTATCAATGATCACATGTTTCTTTTGCTCACTCAGTTCTAAAAGTAACAAATGAACCTCGTCTAACTGATACAACCCATGGATGACTTTATTTATAGACACACTCTTCACCTATTTTCTTCAGGTAGTTTAGATTAGATAAGGTAGTAGCTTCTCCGCGATCTTACCTGCATCAACATGATATGAACCCGTCGTCACTGCTTCCTTCAGTTCTTCAATCCTCTGTTGGTTCGCAGCCATTTGAGACGCCGAGGTTTTCTGCGAATCAAGAAGTTCCTTGGCTTCATTTGAAATAACGACTTCATCTCTGGCTTTCTTTCCTATCTCGTTTGATGGCTTATTTTCTTGGTTCTTCTTGTAGGCATTCACCTGTCCGATTCGATTGACACCATTTATTTTCATTATGCTTCACCTCTCCACTGTCCGTTACAATAAAAAAACCGATAATCTTTAATAGTATTATCGGTTTTTTCGTAATAAATGTTTATATGCTTTTAGAAAAAACATAGTTGTGAATCCATATCGTAAGCGGTATAATACTATGTTGCCACAATATTTTGATGATATTTAGCTCACTAATCTATATAAATTAACGGTCTTTAATTTGAAATCCGCCGCCTTTCTTCTTCTCCTCCTTGTTTGGGTCCAATGGCTGCTGCTGAACATTCTTTAATTCGCCCTTTAATCGCCCACGACAAGATTCACACATCGTCCCTTCTCGAATAGTGGTGCCGCAAGCTTCACATGGGTAAGCCAAATTTGGAAGACCATTTAACGAAATACGCCCTTCTCGAATAAACTTCGTGATTTGTCGGATAGGCACTTCTGTCGCTTCGCTTAGTTGATCGATATGGCATTCGCGGTTCTCGCGCAGGAATTCGATACATTTCTCATATTGCATCTCGATTTCTTTATGGCAATCATTACATACATCCCTGTACCCCTTGGCAAAAACGCGACCACATCGCGGACAATTCCCAATATTCAAACTCATAGTCACCCCTCCTCAAATTTCAACATTTCACGACCAAATTCTACATATATATATTCCTTATTTTACAATATGTCTGCAAAATTGTATATGATTTTCCAACCTCATCTTGCCCAGCACAAGCTGTAAACCTTACATTTGATCGTTTATGTCAGTACTTTCGCACATTGATTCATCGTGCTTCCGGTTGTATACACAT
>CAYUSG010000052.1:4615-21711 GCA_964447355.1 uncultured Paenibacillaceae bacterium | reverse complement strand
TAAGGGAGCCACTCCGTGGCCCCCGAAAATTTATAATTTCTTATATTTCAAAAAAAGGAAGGGCCTCTCGCCCTTCCTTTTCATTTACATATACAGTAATCTAGATGAGAACAAAACTAGAATTGAAATGGGTGAAAGCTTTGACAACACATTCAACCCTGCTGCTTATTGATGGATTCAATTTGCTCAGCAGAGCTTATTTTGCCACTTCGTATAATAGAACCCCTGAGCAGTTAAAGAACAGCAACGGCGTATATACAAATGCACTAAGAGTCTATTATCAGAAATTATTTAACCTCATACAAGAGCATCATATTACTCACCTTTCGGTTGTCTGGGACGTTAAAAGAGAGGAAACGACAAGAAGACAAAAATATGACTTTTATAAAGCGACACGGTTTGAATTACCAGAACCCCTTATTCACCAGTATGATTTATGCAGACATATTTCAGAAAAAGTTGGCATTCACCAAATATCGTTAGCGCCTTATGAAGCGGATGATCTAATGGGAGCACTCTCCCGAAAATGGTCTGAAGGCAGGTGCTTCATCTATAGTAATGATCGTGACTTACTTCAACTGCTTAGTGAAACAACCTCTCAAATTATTGCTAGTAAGAAGTCAGAGCACATTTATTCGAAAGCAGACTTTTATGCCGATTATGGGATTGATCCCGAGCAGTGGGTCGATGTGAAATCGCTCCTCGGTGATAGCAGTGACAACATTCCCGGCTGCAAAGGAATCGGTGAAAAGTCTGCACTTCCTCTAATCCAGCACTACGGTTCATTAGAAGGAATATATGACAATATTGATCAGCTTGCCCCTGAACTTTCAAAACATAAAAAGAAACTTGTGAATGGTCAAGAATCGGCATTTATAAGTAAAGAATTATCACAGATCTGTTGTGATATACCCGAGTTGAATCATTTTGATATGGGTGATTTGCAATTAAACATCAATAACGTGTTATTAGGTGATATTCTGAAGCAATATGAATTGAAGATACGATTGGATGCCTTCGGAGCGTAATAACCCCAAGGCAGCGAATCTTGCCGAAAAGTCAAACAACCTTCAATTTAGTAGTCAAGAATGTTGATATATCAGGGATTTGAAACAATATAAGGGGTTGTTCAGAAAGTCACAACTACTTTCTGGACAACCCCTTATCCATACGTATACGCAATGATCCTTAAATCACTGATATGGCTGCAAGAACCTCTGAATTCGCCGAACAGCCTCCAGCAGCACTGTTTCTTCCTGTACAAGCGCTATTCTTACAAATCCCTCACCACTTGCTCCAAATGCGTCGCCTGGTATGACGACAACACCTGTGGCATACAACATTTCCCGGGAAATTTGTCGAGATGTCCAGCCTTCTGGAATACGAGCCCAGATAAACATTGTCGCCTTAGGCTTTGGTATATGCCAACCCGCTGCAGCCAACCCTTCAACAACGACATCACGACGTCGTTCATACAACGGTGCGACACTATCGTTAGACAGCATGTCTGCTTTTAATGCAGCGATACCCGCTTGTTGTACGACATTAAAAACACCATAATCAATATTCGACTTCAACGTGCGCAGAGCCGACACCGCCTCAGGATGACCTACCATAAAGCCAATACGGCAGCCTGCCATGTTAAAGCTCTTCGAAAGTGAATGAAACTCGACGCAAACCTCTTTTGCTCCATCGATTTGGAGGATACTTGGAGGCCGAAACCCGTCGAATGCCATTTCAGAATAGGCCAAATCATGAACCAGAAGCAGCTGGTGCCGTCTCGCAAATGCTACAGCCTCCTCGAAGAAAGCAAGGTCGGCCACTGCAGCACATGGATTGCCAGGATAATTAAGAATCATGAATTTAGCTCGATCCGCTATCTCCAGAGGAATATCGTCCCAATTGGGCAAAAATTGATTCTCTTCCTTCAACGGAACCGCAAACGATTCGATGCCCGCCAGCACGAGGCTTGCCGAATAAATAGGATAGCCCGGATCGGGCACGATCGCCAAGTCACCCGGTTCAGCAATGGACAAGGCCAAATGCGCCAATCCATCTTGCGATCCCATCAGGGTCAGAATCTCTGTGTTCGGGTTTAAATGGACTTGAAATCTGTACTGGTACCACTGTGCAACAGTATTTCGAAAAGCTTCACTGCCCGCGGAAGAGGGGTAGCCATAATGCTGAGTATTGCGAACGGCTTCTTCCATCGCTTTCAGGATGAGGGGAGAGGGCGGACGGTCTGGGCTGCCTATGCCTAGATCTATAATGTCGATCCCCTTCTGCCTCACCTCCGCTTTCCATTCGTCGATCTCTGCGAAAATGGCTGAACCTAATCTGGCGAGTTTGGATGATGCTTGAATCCTCACCATCTTACGGCCTGCCCCAAACTTCACGGTACATAACATCTTTGAAACCCACGGTTACACGTTGTCCATCGGTCGCTATCGGCCGTTTAATCAACTTGCCATTCGAAGCCAAAAGCGCCAGCATTTCATCTTCACTCATGCTTGGAAGCTTATCCTTCAACTGCATCTCCTTGTAAACCTGTCCAGATGTATTGAAAAATTTCCGAATGTCTAATCCACTTTGTTGAACATAGTGCTGAAGCTGTTCCTTTGTAGGGGGATGTTCAACAATGTGATGCGGCTCCACCTCCAGGCCTTCTGCTTTTAACCATTTTAATGCGTTACGACATGTTCCGCACTGCGGATATTGATACACTCTTATCGTCATTTGTACTGAATCTCCTTTGTCATCTAAATCATTTAGGTCGTTAATTGTTCAAGTAAGCTCTCTATATCTTCGGGTATAGGGGCTTCGAATTGCAGCGCTGTATGATGAATAGGATGATAGAAACCAAGTCTAAACGCATGTAATGCGTGTCTATCCATATGCGAATTCAAGATCACAGAACGATTATTACGCTGGTCATCTTCATGAATGTAAAGCTTATCCCCAATCAGAGGGCAGCCCATATGCTTCATATGAACGCGAATTTGATGAGTCCTTCCCGTTTCTAACTCAACGTTCACAAGTGACGCATCCTTATATTGGGCTTGTACACGATAATGAGTTACAGCAGGATATCCATCCGGCCGAACAACTCTTACATGAGGGTTCTCGTCACTTCGATCAATGGGCGCATTAATCGTGCCGCTGGCTTCGGGCAACTGACCATATACGATGGCAAGATATTCTTTATGCACCTGCCCCGCCTGCATTTGTTCAGACAAAGCTTGATGAACATAAGGGTTTTTCGCTATTGCAATCACCCCTGAGGTTTCTTGGTCCAAACGATGAATGGGCCGGAAGCGGTACTGCTCTCCTTTTTCTGCCCAATAATGCACGACACCATTAGCTAATGTATTCAAATAATGACCATGGGTTGGGTGCACAATAATGCCCGCCGGCTTATTCAATATGAGTAAATGTTCATCCTCGAATAGGATATGAAGCGGCATCTGCTGCGGCAAAATATCTTCCGACGTTTCTACAGGCATCCGAACTTCTATCCGATCCCCCGTGCTAACCTTCATGCTGACATACTGACGCTCACCGTTTACTAAAATCCCATATTCAGTCATTTTCAATTTTGAGAGCAGTTTTCGAGATATTTTCATACGATTCATTAGGATGGTTTTCAAATAAAAGCCTTCCTCTTCAGCGGACACTACATAAATAAGCGGATCATAATAGTTCATCATTTCGTCTTCGATACCTCAGCACTTCTTCCACATGCTGATTCATCTTCATCGACATGCACTGTTGAGGTATTCCCTTGATTTCCAGATCGGGTGAAACGTTTCATCCTTGTCCTCCTCGTACATCACAGGTGTAGATTTATTTATCATAGCATATATAAAACCTAAAGGTTAAGGATCGTGTAGGAGCCACCTATTCGCCACCTAGTTATCGCCATTCGCGCCGCACATGTAAAAGGGCTGAACGCCTAAAAACGTCCAGCCCTTTTACAGTTATGTCTCATATATTCGTTAATCTTATGATCTAGAATCCTGCTGATTTGCACTACCAGATCGGAAGTAAGGGATTGCTCTTGAAGCGCTGTATTTTCCATTATTCTTCTCAATTGAAAAATCTCTTCTTCCAATGAACAACGTTGCGGAGAGAACTTACTAGCCTTGTAAAGCTTACGGTTTTGCTTATCACGAATATATTGCATCCTAGAACAAACAAATGAACCATAATTACCAACAGCCAAGCTAACTCCCCCTTTACGACCTATATCACTTGGAACAAAACAGTACTGCAATTAATGCGTTTTCAATCTCTTGAATAGCAACATGACCTTCAATAAACAACAATATATCGATCATCACTAACACAAAAACCAATATATAGTAAATTATTCAGGGTTTAAATTGCCTATATAAGATTGAAAGTTAGTAAGTAAATTATACCAATATTCCATATTTTTGGGATGGGTCTTTATTCCTTTATTTTTTCGACAAACTTGCCGATTCTGTCGATTGCTTCTTCCAACTGGCTGACTGAGGTAGCGTAAGAACAACGCAAGAACCCTTCCCCGCCTTTTCCGAATACGTTGCCGGGAACTGCAGCCACCTGTCCTTCCTTAAGCAGACGCTCTGCAAACGCTTCAGAGCTTAAACCCGTTGACTGAATAGACGGGAAAGCGTAGAAAGCACCTTGCGGCTCACGACATTCTAAGCCGATATCTCGAAATCCTTTCACAACGAGTCTTCGCCGCTGATTATAAGCCTCCACCATACGATCCTTCTCTTTTAATCCATGACGCAAAGCTTCTACCGCCGCAATCTGTCCCATCACAGGCGCACACATCACGGTATACTGATGGATTTTCAGCATGGCAGCAATAATGTCTGGATGCCCGCACGCGTAACCTAATCGCCAGCCCGTCATTGCAAACGACTTGGAGAATCCGCTGATCACAATCGTACGATCTTTCATGCCAGGCAAAGAAGCAATGCTCGTATGCTTGCCACCGTAGGTTAGCTCAGCGTAGATTTCATCAGAAATAACGATCAGATCATGCTCCTTGACGATTTGGGCAATAGGTTCCCAGTCTTCCTTCGTCATGATACCGCCCGTAGGATTGCTGGGATAACATAGAATGAGCACCTTGGATTTTGGTGTAATGTGGGCCCTTAAACTTTCAGCGGTTATTTTAAAATCATCCTCAGCAAACGTCTCAATGCCTACATGTGTTCCACCGCTGATTCGGGTAATTGGACCATAGGATATGTAACAAGGTTCCGGCACTAACACCTCGTCCCCAGGGCTGATCAGTGCACGAAGGGCAAGATCAATCGCCTCACTTCCGCCAATGGTCACGATAATTTCATTCTTCGGATTATACAACGTATCGAAATTTACAGCCAAATATTCAGAAATAGCTTCTCTTAATTCAGGTAAGCCCGCATTAGATGTGTATGCGGTTCGCCCTTTTTCAAGAGCAATCATACATGCCTCTCTCACCTTCCAAGGTGTGACAAAATCAGGCTCGCCTACTCCAAGTGTAATAACATCCTTATTGCCGCTAGCCATATCGAAGAACCTGCGTATGCCCGAAGGCGGAATCGCACGGACCAGCGGGGTTAAGAAACGCTCCATTGAAGAATCAGTTAATTGATTAGATTGTTCACTTCGCATCATAGCCATCTTCCTTTTATTAAGGCGTTACGAGCAAACGGTCATCATCCTGATGATCTTCAAAAATGATACCGTCCTGCTTGTATTTTTTTAGAATAAAATGAGTTTTCGTTGACAATACCGCATCAATAGGGGAAAGCCTGCTGGACACGAAATTCGCTACTTCCATCAGCGTTGTGCCCTCCACCTCAACCAAGAGATCATAAGCTCCAGACATGAGGAACACCGATTTCACCTCAGGGTACAAGTAAATCCGCTCTGAAATCGCGTCAAATCCGCGGCCGCGCTCGGGTGTAATCTGAACTTCAATGATGGCAGTAACCCTGTTATTATCCAGCTTCGCCCAGTTAATAACCGTTGCGTATTTGACAATGATATTCTCCTGCTCCATTTCTTGAATAATCGCATTAATCTCATCAGTGGTAACATCCAACATCGTAGCTAACATTTCTGGTTCGCGCCTGGAATCTTCATGCAGAATTTCAAGCACCTTTAATTTTAATTCGCTCAAGGCATTACCCCCTCCTTCTAACACTCGGTATTCCTCCATATTACAACGAAATGCTTCCTTAAGCAAAGATTAGAAAAAACGTGTAAAATCGTGTATGATGGGTTAAGCTTTTTCTTACATATTACAGAGACAGCATATGAGGCCTGTCATGAGCCTTAGCTCTGAAGAAGGGTAGGAAGTTCCTAATGCGTAAACAGTTGAATACATATATTGTTCGCCTAACACCTACACAGCTAATTGTATTGGGGTATTTGGTCTTTACTTTCATTTCAACCCTGCTGCTGCTTCTGCCTATCAGTTTAAAAGAAGGGGCGAAGCTGTCCTTCATCGATGCCTTATTCACCGCCACCAGCGCGATCAGCGTCACGGGATTAACCGTAGTAAACACATCGGATACGTTTACAGTATTCGGTACCTTCGTTCTCATGCTGGTGTTCCAATTTGGGGGCATAGGCATCATGACCTTAGGAACGTTTCTATGGATTTTGCTGGGCCGCAACATTACGTTATCCTATCGCAAGCTCATCATGATAGATCAGAATCGCCACAATTTATCAGGGCTCGTACAATTAATGCAATTAGTGTTTGGGATGGCGTTATTATTCGAAGCTTGCGGAACGCTTATCTTAGGGACTTACTTTTGGATCATGGGGTACTTCGATACGTGGTACATGGCTTACTATCACGGATTATTCCATACGATCTCGGCTTACACCAACGCTGGCTTTGATTTGTATGGCAATTCACTGGGGATGTTCGCCAGTGATTATTTCGTTCAAGTGGTCACCATCGCATTATTATTCTTAGGTGCAATCGGATTCCCGGTCTTAATTGAAGTTCGAGAATACCTGTTCGGCAAACATGAACATTTCAAATTCTCACTCTATACAAAAGTAACTGCCTCCATGTTTGTCATCTTGCTCATCATTGGAGCTGCCGGCATATGGATGATGGAAGACCGCTTATATATGGCGGATATGTCTTGGCATGAGAAATTGTTCTACTCCTTATTTAATTCGGCAACAGCACGCAGCGGGGGTCTGGCAACGATGGATGTCTCTGAGTTTAGCTCACCTACCCAGCTGCTGCTATCCATCCTGATGTTTATAGGCGCTAGTCCTTCAAGTGTAGGAGGCGGTATTCGCACGACCACCTTTGCCGTCGTCATTCTTACAGTGATCACCTTCTCCTTAGGGAAAAGCGAGGTAAGAGCTTTTCGCAGATCAATTAAACAAGAGGATATGCTTAAAAGCTTCGTTGTCTTCTCCACAGCATGTATGTTAGTCGTCGGCAGTATTCTAGTGCTTGGGGTTGTGGAGGACCATCGTTTCTCCTTGATGTCCATCGTGTTTGAAGTAGCGTCTGCGTTTGGAACGTGCGGACTTTCAATGGGAATCACTTCGGATCTCACCGTACTGGGGAAATTAATGATCATGCTGCTTATGTTTATTGGAAGAATCGGCATTTTATCGCTGCTCTTTATGTTTAAAGCCAATAAACGAAAAGGGAAGTATTCCTATCCCAAAGAAGATATTATTATCGGATAAAGAACAAACAAGGGGCATTGTAAAGTCAATTATTCGGCTTTACAATGCCCTTTTAATGTCCAATTCAGAACGTTCTATCATTAAAAACCTTCTTCAAACAGCCCCATACTTAAATACCGTTCTCCGCTGTCTGGAGCAATGCAGACTACACGTTTACCGGGTCCTAACCTCTTTGCCACCTGCAGAGCGGCCCATACTGAAGCACCGGAAGAAGGACCTAGGAGCAAGCCTTCAAGCCTTGCCAAATCTCGCATAGTGCGCAAGGCGTCTTCATCCGCTGCCTGTATGATCTCTTCGTATATCGATGTATTCAGAATAGCAGGAATGAAGCCAGGACTGGTCCCAACCAGCTTATGCGGGCCCGGTTGACCGCCTGAGAGCACCGGAGAACCCTTAGGTTCCACCACATAAATATGCAGCTCTGGAAGCGCCTCCTTCAGCGTTTCACCTGTACCCGTTATAGTTCCGCCTGTACCCGCTGTTGCGACGAATGCGTCCAATTGGCCGTTCATTTGCTGTAAAATTTCTGGAGCTGTTGTCTGGCGATGAATATCTGGATTCGCTGCATTTTCAAACTGCTGGGGAATAAAACTTCCGGGGATAGCAGCTTGGAGCTCCAGCGCCTTTCGGATCGCTCCCGGCATCCGTTCTGCCGCAGGTGTAAGCACCACTTGAGCACCATAAGCCTTTAATAAGTTAATGCGTTCCTTAGACATATTGTCCGGCATAATTAAGATCGCTTTATATCCTTTAGCTGCTGCATTCATGGCTAGACCAATGCCTGTATTACCACTGGTCGGCTCAATGATCGTATCGCCAGGTTTAATCAGCCCTTGCTGCTCAGCAGTGCGAATTAAGTTATAAGCCGCCCTGTCCTTAACACTTCGGCTCGGATTATAATATTCAAGCTTCACGAACACATCAGCCCGCTTAGTTTCTGTGCCTAGACGTTGAATGCAGACCATAGGTGTATTCCCGATCAAGTCGGTGATACAATCGACCATTTTAACCGTCATTTAAGATAGCTCCTTTGCACAAGATGGACAACGATACTGTCTCCTTATTTTACCGTAACCTGTAATCGGGGTAAAATACAAGCAGTCTAGGCTTTACCATCTAATGGCTTCGCTTTCTTAGAAGCTTGTTTATTCAGACGATTCATGTAATACCATGCGGCTATGGGTGAACTGCCAATGATTAATATGAGCCAGTTCATGACTTGAGGGTCTTTACGCCAGGATAATACTGCAATGAACAGCAGTATTCCGCTGATTCGCCCGATATTCAAACCCAGTTCCCTTAAGACCACGTACTCTACCCGATGCGAGGCACTTTCTTGGTCACGACCAATGATGTCAAACACCGAAGAAGTCATCGGTATAATAAATAATGGAATAAAGATCGAGGTTCCGATCCCGAAGATGAGCAGTGTCGTATAATTGACATCCCAGAAAAAAGGCAGAATCACCATAATAAGCATGATCGACCCCAGCAGCATCCCCGCCATTCTTCGTTCAGGCTTCAGCCATTTACCGAGGATCAGATAGCTGACTAAAGCAACTGCAGAAGTAATCAGAAAGTAATTCCCCACCTGCATTTCATTATTCGTTGCAACAAACACCATAAGTCCAATGAGAAAAACAAAGACCCCTTCCCTCACACCTTGCGCCATTAAAGCAGGTACCGCTAATCGCCATGGATTACGTTTCTGCTTCATTCTAACCATAGCGTGGAACCACTCGTAGGTCCCTTCAACCCGCCGCTTCTTGAGAAAAAAACTCGTGATCACTCCGATGAGGAAAATAATCAGCGACAGGGTAAATATGAATTTATAACCCGAAGTATTCTTCATTTGTGTAATGAGCAAGCCTGATATCCACGGCGCCAGCATGCTCGCCCCTGAATTTAACAGCCCGGCAAAACCATTGAATCGGTCTCGCGTTTCCGGGCTGGTTACCTCGAAGTAGACCACATTAAACGCCAGCCAGAACAATCCGCTCCCTATACCCTGCACTGTACCCAGCAGCAATACGTAGTCTACAGCCTGCTTCTGCAAGAGCAGTACGAACATATAGAAAGCAGCCGAAACCACAATCCCTACCCGCAGGCTGTTCATCTTGTTATATTCTTTCACCCATTTACCCGCAAGCCAGAAGGTTACCACATTACTAACTTGAGAAGCTAAAGAAAACCAACCAATTAGTGCATAGTCATTACTGACTTTCCACAAGTACACGTTAATAAAAGTGCCCGACAATGCTGTCGCGGCGGCAAACATGCCTTGAATAACGAGTAAGAGCCGAATTTGAACTTGAACCTCTTGATTCTGCAGAACATCTTCGACTCTTTTGTATTGGCGTCTTTCTTTCACGTTAGACATGATCCATCGATCCAGGAACACATAATCTTTGGAGTTCTGCATAGCGCTGCACACCTTTTTCGACCGTTTTTGGAGTAGCTTTCATTAAACTGCCCCAAAATCCAGCATCGAAAACATAAAACATAAAGGAAATTGTTCTCTTGATCTTACCTGAAACAATCGACGAGCTTCTGCCTGCTCTTAGAATCTAACTGATAGGTCATTTGAAAACAATTAGGACACGTATGTACGTCCAGCACGAAAGGCGCCGTTAGGAATGGCCTTTCAAGTCCGTTTGGGACCATGGCTTTGAACTGTGTCGCAGACACTTCCTGCTGGCCTGTAAATATCATGCTGCTCTGACATTGCAGGCACTGCTTCTCCTCTGATTGAGCGAACACATACGCTTCTGCCGCTTCTTCATAAGAGGCGCTGAATGCGCCTGCACCTGCTTCATCAGCTTCTTCATCATCCATATCTAAATCAATGCCAAGCGTACGATAGCCTTTCAATTCATTGTCACAATGTGGACAATATTCTTCCCTGCCAAATTCAGGATCCCATACGATTTCTGTTTGACACCAAGGACATATTTCATTCTGTTCTGTCACGAATGTTTCCCCCTCCGATTATTGTGAAGCGATATAATACACACCCACCGCTAAGAAAATAACGGCTATCGCAAATAAACTTCCCCATAAATATTTCACGATAAACGCCCCTTCAAGCTATTTCTGTTAATGAATACTTGCCCCTATGACATAAGATAAAGCGATGGAGATCATCATGCTAAGAAATCCAACTGCCCGATTATCCCTTTGAATTTCGTCATCTATTTTAAAAAATGGCGTTAAAAACTCAAAGATAAAATAAGCGACGAGGAGTAAAGCAAAACCAAAGCTGGCCCAAATGAGCGACTCATAAATCGTGTCGTTGTCACCAATTGAGAATCTAAAGATATTGCATATCCCAAAAATTTTCCCGCCAACGGCCATGGCAACTGACAAATTGCCCTTCTTAATTTCCTCCCAGTCCTTATACCGAGTAACGAGCTCAAAAATCGAAAGAAACACGATTAAAGCAAGGACAGCCACGGAAAAGAATGCCAGTGTTTCCATATACGGATTAGAGATCATTGAATCCACTTCCTCAAGCATGCTTCTTCCTCCCCTCCCAAATCACTTTAAGAAAACGACGGTGACGCCTGCTCCACCTTCCCCGTATTCACCTAATCTAAAGCTCTTTACATGTTTATGCTTTCGCAGATACTGCTGTATACCGTTACGAAGCACACCCGTGCCTTTGCCGTGAATAATGTACACCTGACCCAGATTCGACAGAAAAGCATCATCTAGAAACTGATCCACTTCGATGTAGGAGTCCTCCAAGTTCTGTCCCCTGAGATCTAACTCCGTGTGCACCTGTTCATCTAATGCCCGTTTCATGGTGGTAGCCTTTTGCTGTACCGGCTTTTCTTTAGGCGTATCAAGTACAACAAGGTCCGTCTTTTTGACCTTTATTTTCATAATGCCCAGCTGGACCATCACATTAGTTGATCCTGACATTTCGACTACATGGCCTTTCTGCCCCAAGCTGATGACTTGAACCGCATCACCTGGCTCCACTTGTGCGGCTTTCTGCTTTGTCTTCTTCACGCTGGACCGCTTATCTAGCTTCGGCTCCACTTGGTCTAGTCGACGTTTAGCCTCAATGAGCTTGTGTTCCTTGATGGAGCTCTGCTCCTCCATTGCCATTTTACGAAGATCTGCGATGATTTGTTCCGCCTCGGCTCTAGCCTTGGCGACCGCTTCCTGGGCGTCCTGTTCGGCCTTCTCAAGCAGCTTATCCTTCTGGCTGTCGAAACGCTCCTGCTGAGACTTCAGCTTATGGCGCAGGCTCTCCACTTCCTTGCGAAGCTGCTCTGCGCTCTCCCGCTCCTGCTCTGCACTCAATCGGTTCGCTTCCAGTGAAGCAATCATCGTATCAACACGCTGATCCTCCTCGGTCACTTGCCCTTTCGCATGATCAATAATCGGCTTAGGCAGACCCAGACGCTCAGCAATGGCAAATGCATTACTTCGACCAGGCACACCTATCAATAAGCGATAAGTCGGGCTCAACGTTTGAACATCAAACTCCATGCTGGCATTAATAATACCTTCGCGGTCGTATGCATAAGCTTTCAGCTCGCTGTAATGGGTCGTAGCAATCATACGGCAGCCCATTTTGTGAATGTATTCAAGGATAGAGATCGCAAGCGCTGATCCTTCAGCGGGGTCTGTTCCAGCCCCAACCTCATCCAACAAGACCAGACTTTTGGGTGTCATCGCCTTCAAGATACTAATAATATTAGTCAAATGACTAGAAAAAGTACTTAAGTTCTGCTCAATACTCTGTTCATCCCCAATATCGGCATAAATCCCATCAAAGACCGACAACTCGCTCTGTTCCTCTGCAGGAACAAACATTCCAGACATGGCAAGCAGATGTAATAACCCGATAGTCTTAAGTGAAACCGTCTTCCCGCCTGTATTCGGACCTGTAACGATAATCGTGGAGTAAGCTTCCCCTAGCTCCACATGAATGGGTACAACCGTTTCAGCATCAATAAAAGGGTGACGGGCTTTTCGCAAGCGAAAATATCCGCGGTGATTTAATATTGGACGCGTGGCCTTCCAAGCTCTCGCTAAGCTGGATTTGGCAAAGATAAAATCCATTTCTGCCAATATGGAGACATTGTATGCCATCTCCTCACTAAGCTCTCCTGCTCGTTCCGTAAGCTCGCGCAGAATACGTTCGACTTCTCTCTCTTCCTGCAACCGCAGCTCTCTCAGCTTGTTGTTTAAGTTGACAATCACCTCAGGCTCAATAAACAAAGTCGCACCCGAGGAAGACTGATCATGAATCATTCCGCCAAAATGGCTTCTGTATTCTTGCTTTACAGGGATGACATACCGATCGTTTCGCATAGTTACGATAGCATCCTGCAGCATTTTCTGAATATTCGTATTACGTATCATCTGCTCCATACGGTCTCTAATCCGAGACTCGCCTGTCCGAAGTTCCTGCCTGATGCGTCCAAGCTCTGGCGAAGCTTGATCCATAACTTCTCCATGCTCGTTAATACAACGCTTAATTGCTTGCTCAAGCGCTTTGGGATCAGTTAACGCAAACAGCTTCTCCATGAGCAAAGGAATCTCTTGTGATTCATTTAATTGGCTGCAGTGCTTCTTCAATTGACGCGCTCCGCTAATCGTAGTGGCAATATCAAGAAGTTCTCCTGCCGCCAACATACCTCCAATTTTAGCTCGGTGCAAAGCTGCTCGAATGTCTCTAATCCCGCCGAATGGCGGCGAGCCTTTCAACCGATCGACTGTGGAGGCTTCATCCGTTTGCATTAACCATTGTGTGACCTTATCGTAATCACTGCTGGGCTCAAGCTCCGTCACCAGCTGTTTGCCAAGTGACGTTTGGGCATGCCCCGAGAGTGCATGTTTTACTTTATCAAATTCCATAAGTTTTAAAATTTTTGGGTTCATAAGATGTAAGCCGACCTCCCAATCCTATTATAGCCAAACCAAGTCCTTAACGCTAACGCCCTTTAGCTCGCTTACAGTATTGACTTAATATGGTGATCATATTGCGGCGTAAATCGGAGAGAATAACAGTTGCATTAAACTTCTGAAGGAGGCTAAAAGATGCAATTTTTGGGACATGTGGTCAGATTTATTGTATCGGCTTTAGTCCTCATGGTTGTAGGATTTATCGTTCCAGCTTTTGAAGTCGGCGGTTTCTGGAGTGCTTTATTCTTAGCGCTGGTCATCGCTGCCGCAGGCTGGATCATTGAGGGCATTTTCGGCAAAAAGGTATCCCCCTTTGGCAGAGGGATTGTAGGTTTCCTTACCAGTGCTTTGGTGATTTGGGTGGCTCAGTTTATTGTAGACGATGTTCGTGTTACGATGATTGGCGCCATCCTAGCCGCCCTTGTGATCGGTATCATTGACCTGTTCATTCCGGTAGCTACGCCGTTTGAGGCAGGCCGTCGAGACGACGAACGGAAAATCCGCAGCAGAGAGTAGTATTCAACCTAATTAGGGTATCTATGGCAACATGGATACTTCTAATTAGGTCTTACATAAGGTCCCATCCGTCATATCCGTGTATTTGTTCTTAAAATAGTCATAAATGCTTCACAGCTTAGACACTGACATTTCCCCTTTTGCGATGTACAATATAACCATGCAAAAAAAGAATGAAGAGCATACGAAAGGGGATAATGATCAATGAAAAAATTATGGACCGTCGTTTTATCAATTACATTAATGGCTGCACTTACTGCATGCGGCGGCAACAACGCTGCAACGAATAACACATCCGGAGAAGCGCCAGCTGGAGACGCAAAAGAAGTTAAAATTGTAGCATCCAACTGGGAATTTGACCAAGCAGAATACACCGTTGCAAAAGGCGAAAATGTTAACTTTGTATTAGAAAATGCAGCCGGAATGCATGGCGTCGAAATTAAAGGCTTAGGCGTGAAATTAGACAACGGGAACCCAAGCAAAAGCATCAAAGTAGATAAAGCTGGCGAATACGAAATCATTTGTAATATTCCTTGCGGTCAAGGTCATATTCAAATGAAATCCAAACTCATTGTTCAATAATTTGATTCCATCAATTAAATCATCGTAAATGATTACAGGGCCGTTATAGAAAGTCGTCACGTTCGACATTCTATAACGGCCCTGTTCTTGCCTTCGCACATGCTGCCGCGCTCTATCGCTCTGTCCATCAATGAGACCATTATTCGTTTTCCTTGCAGAAACCATAAATAAGTCTAATAACTGGAAGGCTTCTCAAACAGTCGCCTGCTCTGCTATGATTAACTTAATAAATCAATTCACACCTTGGAGGTCGGAATTATGGGACTGTTCACGAATCAAACGGTAATTGTTACAGGTTCAGGAAGCGGATTAGGGAAGGCTGCTGCTTTATTATTCGCGCAAGAAGGAGCAAAAGTAGTGTTATGCGGAAGAAATGCCGAGAAAGTCGAAAGCGTACGTGAAAGCATTATTGCCGCGGGCGGTCAAGCTGTTTCGGTGAAAGCAGATGTATCAGAGCCTGACCAGGTAAAGCAATTAGTTCAGTCAGCGGTAAGCTCCTTCGGTTCGATTGATATTCTCATTAACAATGCTGCCGTATTGGAAACAGGAACCTTATTCGAAACAACATTAGATGCTTGGAACTATCAAATGGCTAATAACCTAACCAGTGTATTGCTGACTACGCAAGCCTGCTTGCCGCACATGAGAAAGCAAAAATTCGGGCGCATCATTAATGTCACTTCGGCTCTAGCCCATAATGGCGCCGGCGGATTCGCAGCTTATAGTGCCAGCAAGGCGGGTGTTGAATCCTTAACACGTACGACCGCGGATGAGGAAAGAGTCCATCACATCAAAGTCTATTCATTTGATCCAGGGACCGTTCGCAGTGACATGCATGCTACCGGACGGGATCCAATGGAAGTCGCACCTCAACTTATGAAGCTGTGCTTAAAGGATCAATCCAAGGAAAGCGGCGAACTTATTGCGGCGATTTAATCCATACCTCATGAAGCTTCCCTGCCAAAGCAGGAACTTGCGTCGAAATAGTCTGTGCCACAATGGACTGCTCTGTCAAAGCTTGTACCTTATCAAATGGCAGTACGAATAAAATATGGATCACAATGTATACCAGGATAAAAACCTCAACAGACGCAAGCAAAGCCCCACTCCACTTATTAACCATGTTAATGACAGGCAGCTTACTCAATACATGCAGCAGCTGCCCCACTAACGATAATCCGAATTTTACCACTAAAAAGATGAGCAGGAATGCACCTGCGTTATACAAATAAGATTCAAGATCAAATAAATCCATAGCTAAGGCTAATTCTGGAACTGTGACCTTTTCTGATATAGGCACCCATTCAGCTAACCATGGACTTAATTCATCATGAAACACAAAGGCTGCTATGAACGCAGCCACTAAACCTACCATCGACAGCAACTGTTTAATGAAGCCTCTAATATAGCCAACTACAGCCCCAATCACAAATAGCGCGATGATGATAAGATCCACAGCATTCACATCATCACCTACTTGCTTGTTGGGGTTTCTTCTTCCACCAACTGAATCCATTCGTTATATTCATTTTGCAGTTTCGTATATTCATCCTTCAGCCTCTCATAAGCTTGCTGCCACTCGTCTCCAAGCGCTTCATTCTTCAGCTCGCTGGCAAGCGCTGCGGCTTCCAACTCCTTGACTTGGGTACGAAGCTGCTGTTGTTCAGATATAAGCACCTGCTTCTCTTGCTCCCACTCAGCATTACGATCCTGAAATGCTTGACGTTCAACTTCGAGTCGAGCGGCTTCGGCTTGTATGTGATCCATCTGACTTTGTAACTGAACAATCGTCTGATTCAACGCCGCAATTTCATCATTTTTGTGTTTCTCACTGCTGCTGGCCGCTTCATTGATAGCCTTAAGCTTGTCGAACTCCAGCATGAGCTGCCGCTGTTCTGTCTCTAAGATGTCATACATGGAGATCAGCTCATGGTGATCAGCCTCAAGCGTATGGTGCGCTTGCTGCACTTCATCATTCTTAAGCTTCCATTCCTCTGCCGATTGGCGATGCCGTTCCTTCTGCTCATTTAATTGTGACATTTGAGTCGCAAGCTGTCCACGTTCTTGCAAGAGCGTTTCGACTTGCGTCTTATAGGATGCTGACTCCTGCTGTAATTGTTCAGCCAGCTGCGCCTCATCAGTCTTCTCTGCTTGCAGCTGCTCAAACTGCGCCTGCAGGCTTAAGAGCTTCTGCTCCGCGCTCGCTAGCTTCTCCGCTTGCTCCACCTCGCGCTTCTTGCTCTCGCCAGCTTCGCGTCTCAGCTGCTCTGCCTCTCGCTGCTCCTTCGTTCGCTGCTCCTCCAGATGCTTCAGCTTCTGCTCCGCGCTCGCTAGCTTCTCCGCTTGCTCCACCTCGCGCTTCTTGC
>CAYUSG010000052.1:0-4515 GCA_964447355.1 uncultured Paenibacillaceae bacterium | reverse complement strand
TGCCTCTCGCTGCTCCTTCGTTCGCTGCTCCTCCAGATGCTTCAGCTTCTGCTCCAGCGTCTGAACCGCTTGCTGCAGCTTAGCCTGGGTCGCGCTCGCTTCAGCGGATTGCTGCTCCCAAGTCTGCTGCTGCTCTACTAACGCTTTATATTCAACCTCAAGCTCAGCATATTGTTCGAGCGCTTCAGCCGCTTCTTTGTACGCTTGTTCAAGCTGCTCCATATCCCGCCCAAGCTTAAAATACTCGTCCGTAATATTGGCAGCAGCTAATACGGCTATTTTCATCGTATCTAAACGCACATTGTTGCCTCGATGACTAATCCGGTGCATCTGCTCATTTACATGCGCTGCAACCATCTGCACATAGCTGATCTTCGTATTAGAATCAGCCAGCATTTTATATTGCGTTCCATAAATATCAACCGTTACTCGTGTCTTATCGCCGTTCACGAATAAATCCCCCTAAAAAGCTAGAATCGAATCCATTCCAAGTGTCTTCCCTTGGAATAGATTCGTTCATTCGAATACGTATTAACTTCGATGAATCCAGCCTTATTTCCTTCTACTTTCTCAGTTCAGCAGCAAAAGTTTTCTCCAATAAATCTACTACTTTAGCATGCTGCTCTGTCACTTCTTCATCCGTTAGAGTGCGGTCCAGATGACGGTAAATTAAGGAAAGCGCCACGCTTTTCTTATCGTTGCCAATCCGCTCGTCACGATAAATATCGAAGACATCAACAGATGCTAACAGTTCGCCGCCAGCCTCTTTGATACTTGATAACAGCTTGCCAGCTGGTACATCCTCTTGAATCACCACTGCGATATCACGACTGATCGCTGGATATCGCGGCAATCCTTGATACGTTATATCCGCAGATACTGCTGCATACAGCGGCTCAAGCTCGATTTCTAGAATATAAGTGTCTTCAAGATCCTTGGCTTTCTGCACCTCAGGGTGAAGCTGTCCCATATATCCAATACGCTTACGCCCATCACCAGTCACTAGAGCAATCTCAGCTGTACGACCCGGATGCATCCCAGCCATCTCTGCCGCTGCATAATCAAGGACATCATCAATACCAAGGTATCGGACTACTTTTTCAAACAATCCCTTAAGATCATAGAAGTCCACACGATCCTTGGAAGCTACCCAATGCTCTGACTGTCTTCTGCCCGTCAAAAGCAGCGCAAGCACCGGCTTCTCCTCAGGTAATTGAGTCAGCTTCTGTTCATGCGTAATGAACGTTGTACCGATTTCAAACAATGCAACGTCATTTATATTACGATTGCGATTGTATAAAGTTGCGTCCATTAAATGCGGAATCAAGCTCGTCCGCAGCACACTCCGCTCTTCACTCATTGGCATCGCTAACGCTACGGAATGCTGAGGATTGAATAGTCCCGGCCATTCAACATTGTTCTGAGCTTGTGTAAACGTATAAGTCACTGCTTCGTGCATCCCGCTGTCAGACAGGATTGTACGGATCGCACGGCGTATCGATTGACTTGGTTTTAAAGCACCCGGAGTGGTGGCGCCATGAATGAGAGTAGTCGGAATTTGATCATAGCCGTATAAACGAGCCACTTCCTCGATTAAATCTACATCCCGGGTAATATCCCCGCGTCTTGACGGGACTTCTACCTCAAAGGTTTCCTCATGCAAGCTGTAATTGAAATGCAAACGATCAAAAATCACAGCGATATCGTTCACCGAAATGGACGTGCCTAAATATCTATTAATACGATTCGCATCAATACTGATTTTTGCTGCCGTAGGTTCACCTTTTTTGGCTTCTACGATACCCTCGGCCACTTCACCTGAAGCCAGCTCAGCCATTAAGGCCGCAGCACGGTTTAACGCTGGAATAACAGCTTCCGGGTTCACTTCTTTCTCAAATCGCAAGCTTGATTCTGAACGCAAGCCAAGTTCTCTTGACGTTTTACGAACAGATGCGCCTGAGAATCTAGCGGATTCGAGCAGAATACGCTTGGTGCCTGGGTGAACTTCTGAATTTGCACCGCCCATTACCCCAGCAATCGCTACAGGCTTCTGACCGTCTGTAATTAATAACATCGAAGATTCTAATGTACGCTCAACATCGTCTAAAGTCGTTAGGGTTTCACCCGTTTTAGCTAGACGCACATCAATTTGTCCATCGCTCAGCGCATCTGCATCAAAAGCATGCAGTGGCTGGCCATATTCTAGCATAACATAGTTGGTAATATCTACCACATTATTAATTGGACGTATCCCTGCAGCCATTAGGCGGTTTTGCAGCCAAAGGGGTGAGGGTCCAACGTTCACATCATTAATGAGTCTGGCAGCATAATGCTGACACTCAGCCTCAGCTGTAATATGGACTTTAATGTGATCCGCAGCCTTTACATCAGCACCTGCGAGCTTAGGCTCAGGCAGCTTGACGTCCCGGCCAAGAATAGCCGCGATTTCGTAAGCTGTGCCGATCATACTTAAGCAATCCGAACGGTTCGGGGTTAAATCCAGCTCAAGCACCTCATCGTTTAAATCTAACACCTGATCGATCGGCGTTCCGATCTCAAGCTGACCAGGCAGCACCAGGATCCCCTCTTGAATTTCTTTGGGCAGCAGACGGTCATTCAAGCCCAGCTCCTTCGCGGAGCAGATCATCCCTTGGGATTCAGTGCCTCTGAGCTTAGCCCGTTTGATTTTGAAATCGCCGGGTAATACCGCACCTACCACGGCAACAGGCACTTTCTGCCCAGCATCGACATTCGGTGCGCCGCACACGATTTGCAGATCCTCTTCACCGCCTACGTCCACCTTACACACACTTAATTTGTCTGCGTTCGGGTGCTTTTCACGTGCTTTGACAAACCCTACAACGACAGACGAAACGCCTTTATTTCGTTTTTCTACGATATCCACTTCGATGCCGCTGCGGGTTAACTTCTCCGCAAGTTCTTCGGCTGTATAACCCGATACATCTACATACTCCGATAACCATTGATAAGAAACCTTCATCGCTTTGTCACGACCCTTCTATGTTAAATATGCACGAACTGCTTCAAGAATCGCAGATCATTAGTATAAAAATGACGAATATCATCAATGCCGTACTTCAGCATAGCTATACGCTCTACACCCATACCGAACGCAAAGCCGCTGTATTTGGCCGGATCATAACCCGCCATCTCCAGCACTCTAGGATGCACCATACCCGAGCCTAGAATTTCTAACCAGCCTGTATGCTTGCACACACGGCAGCCGTCTCCGCCACACATCACACAGGTCACATCTACCTCTGCACTCGGCTCCGTAAAAGGGAAGAAGCTTGGACGCAGACGAATTTGCGTTTGCTTACCGAACATCTCTTGAACAAACTGCAGCAGCGTCCCTTTAAGATCACTCATTCGAATGTGTTCATCAATGACAAGCCCCTCAATTTGAGTGAAAATATGGGAATGCGTCGCATCATCATCGTCGCGGCGATACACTTTGCCCGGGCAAATAATTTTCACCGGCACTTCACCCTTCATGCCCTCCATCGTACGAACCTGAACCGGGGACGTATGCGTACGCATTAACAGTTCCTCCGTAATGTAGAAGGAGTCCTGCATATCACGGGCCGGATGGTTCTTAGGCAAATTCAACGCCTCAAAATTGTAATAATCTTGCTCCACCTCAGGGCCTTCGGCCACAGTGTAACCCATGCCAATGAAAATATCCTCAATCTCTTGAATCACCTTGTTCAGCGGATGCACAGCACCCTGTGCTGCTGGACGCCCTGGAAGCGTCACATCAATCGTCTCTGATTTCAGACGCGCTTCCGTTTGCTTGCGGTTTAAAGCTTCCAGCTTCTGCTCAATAACGGCTTCAATGGCGCCGCGAACATCATTTGCAACCTGCCCAATGACGGGGCGCTCTTCAGCACTCAATGCCCCCATGCCGCGGAGAATCTCCGTTAATGGGCCTTTCTTCCCTAGATATTTCACCCTTAACTCATTTAATTGCTGCAGCTCAGACACCGGATCGAGCTCAGCCAGCGCTTCCTGTTTGAGTGCCAGTAGTTTGTCCTTCATGTGCGAATATCCTCCTTATGGTTCATATACATAAATAAAGACTCTTTCTCCCTGGCAAGGGACGAAAGAGCCGTGGTACCACCCTCATTAGAAGATCAAAGCCAGTACACCTGGTCTAAAATCCTCTCACTTTGAACGAATAACGGTCGTCTAGCCGGTAACCCCTAGTAGACGCTGCATGCACCAAAGCCTCATATTGAAACCTCAGGCACAGCATGCTCGCTCGTTCAAGGCACTGCTCCAGAGTGAATTTCATCAGAATTAATCCTATAGCATCGCTCTCAATCAAGGCGATCCCTTCCTGTTTAGGTCCTCTGATTACTTATCTCTATCGTTGCATTTATATTTAATGGCTATTATATGGAATTCACTGCATTTGTTCAAGTGGATGCTGTGGAAATCCTCATGCCCCTCTCAGGATTTTGGCTGCTAGTTCCTCAGGACCTCGTTATGTTC